>PFCO01000001.1:0-198309 GCA_002772995.1 Candidatus Niyogibacteria bacterium CG10_big_fil_rev_8_21_14_0_10_46_36 | reverse complement strand
ACGATCAGATTCAGAGCCACCACGCGCTCGACGCGTGGAAAGGTCAATCGCTTCGCGATTGGAAAAAGGTTCGCGCAAAGGTTAATATTTCTGCATTACATTTGCTATACTATATTTATATGCATCTTAAGCGAGCTATCGGCATAAGTGTTCTTGCGTATCTTGCGTCCTTTGTAGTGGGCAGTGTCGTTGGCGTTCTTATGGGCATCGACTTTGCCGAAACCCAAGAAATCCCGGCGGTCATGTGGTATGTGGGCGCGGTAACATCCGTTGTGTTTTCTGTTTTGTTTGCGTTCTGGTATTTTCGTTCGCCAAAAACAACCTCAAGCGCAAAGGAGGGGGTAAAGTTCGGTGTTGTTATGATACTGACAGGATTTGCTCTTGATATCGCTGCGTTTTTGCCTTTGTTGCGGCACGAAGACCCATTCGGCCCGATTCTTGCCTATTACGGCGAACCCTTCTTTTGGATAAGCGTTTTATTGGTGCTTGCGGGCGCGACACTCGCAGGAAAATTAAAAGCAAAGAAAAATTGAATTATGACGTTTTGGAATAAGAAAAAGTTAACTATCGGGAGATTCGCGCGTATTTTTTCGGTCGTGTTGGGGCTGGTTCTTATCTGGCGGGGGATTTGGTACGCGCTTGATGGTTTGGATTTGATGATATTTGGAGGGAGTCACACATGGACCGCGTTCGGCGGCATTATTCTCGGATTTTTTATCTTGTGGCTGCCTGACCACGACCTGAAAGAGATAGAAAAACTATAAAAATAAAATCCCTGCATACATGCAGGGATTATTTTTTATACCGAAGTTGAGCAGTATTCGTAGAGAAGCTCCACGCATCGCTTGAATGCTTCTAAGTTCGTGAAGTGCTCATTGTGTGGCACTTTTTTTTCTATGACCACAAATCCGCTTCTGATAACGGAACAATCAACCATGAGATTATCGCCGAGGCCAAAGTTTTCTATCGTCACACCTTTTGGGTCAGTGACGTGCCCGCCTTCTTCCGGATGGGCGGAGTGGCGGCGTTTTTCTCCAAAAAAATGAAAGATGCGCTGGGCGTATGTTTCCGTGGTATTGCGATATCCGAGCACCGGGCGCTTTAATCCGCGCATGTGTCCCATTTCGTGCGCAGTGCCTACATCCATGCTTGGTCCGCGGAAGGGTGTCATGTTTGCGATAACAAATGCAGAAGATTCCATTACATCCACATTTGCGTCATAGATTGCAATACCCATCTCATTCGGTTCAAGGCCGTCCAGGGCAAGTTCGTTATCGAGAGGGAATGCTCCCTCAAAATCATAACGCGCGCAGATTTCTTTTTTCTTTTCTCCTATTTCTATTGCGTTAGGAAGGAACACATCGGGGCCTGCAAGATAAATGCGCTTGTCAGAATATTTCATGTCGTTACGTCTCCTTTGCGGTAAATTCTTACTCATTGAGCGTATCATGCACGATGCGCGCAGTGCAATAATAAAAGCCGCACTATGTGCGGCTTTGTGGTTATACTAGATTTTGCAACTCAAGATCTCTTTCTATGGATTCAAAGAGTGCCTTAAAGTTTCCAATACCAAATCCTTTTGCGCCCGCTCTCTGGATTATCTCAAAGAAAAGCGTTGGCCGATCCATCTGGGTCTGGGTGAATATCTGGAGGAGATACCCGTCTTCGTCGGCATCCACAAGAATTCCTAAGTTTGCCAATTCCTCTAAGTCTTCCTTGAACAAAGCTTTGTGTTTTGCGATACGGTTCGGCACTTCTTGGTAATATGTTTCCGGCGGGCGGGAACGAAACTCTACGCCTCGTTTCCGCAGTTTTCTTACGGTTTTAACAATGTTATCGGTGGCTACTGCAATGTGCTGCACGCCCGGCCCTCCATAAAAATCAAGATACACTTGTATCTGTGATTTCTTTTTCCCCGGCGCAGGTTCATTTATCGGGAACTTGATGCGTCCGTTCCCGTTCGCCATCACTTTACTCATGAGCGCGGAATGCTCGGTGTGTATCTGTTTGTCGTCAAAGGTAAGGAAGTTATAAAACCCCATTGTCTTTTCGTACCAGGTTACCCAGTAATTCATTTTTCCGAGCTCTACATTGCCGACCATATGGTCAATGTATGTTAGGCCAGCGGGCGAAGGGGCGTAGGCGGGTTGCCATTCTTTGTATCCGGGCAGAAACGGACCGGTATAATTTTTGCGTTCTACAAAAACATGCACCGTGTCCCCATAAGTATGAATGCCCGAGAGAAGCGCGCTTCCGTGTTTGTCTCGGCGAAGCGTTGGTGGCATGTACGGATACGCGCCGCGGTTTACAGTTTCTTCAAATGCGCTTTTCGCGTCTTCTACCCCGAGTGCGATAACTTTTACGCCATCGCCATGCCGGAGCACATGCGTTCCTATATCAAAGTCTCTGTAAAGCGCGGAGGTAAATACGAGCCGTATTTTGCCTTGCTGTAATACATATGACGCGCGGTCTTTTACTCCCGTTTCGGGGCCGGCGTATGCAAGCGGCTGAAAACCGAAGGCGCTCTGGTAGTAGTGGGCGGCTTGTTTAGCGTTGCCGACATAAAACTCAACATAGTCGGTACCCATGATAGGCAGAAAATCTTTCGCGCCTTCAAACATTTTTCCGGTGCCGGATGTTTTGTTTTCGGGTTTCTTTTTTGGCATGAGGTGCTGTATCTCCTTTTGTGTATTTCGTTGTTAAATTCGTAATATCGTAAAATATATTCCATGTTTTGTCTATCTTGACACATAAGAAAATGCGTGATACCTTTTTGGGCAATGGCATTTTAAAAATTGTATACAACGAGGAGGGCAGTATGCCGATAAGAACTATCACCACGGAACCGTTTCCAGAAAAGGAAATGGCACGAAGCGGGAACTATAAAGCTTTACTTAAAAAGATGAATGGCGCTCCACGCGAAGGCTTGTATGTCGGGAAGATAGGATTTTTAACTGAGCTATATATGGAAAAGCCCCCAACACTCATAAAAGAGATAGAGGCATATGATATGGGTTTTTCATTCTCAGGGGGTTCAAGCAATATATATCCGCAGGCATTCAAAATAGCGGAAAAGCTTGCTCCGAGATCACATCCGCATACACTGTTAAGCACAGCAGACAAGCAGGTCATGATACATGTAATTGTGCTGAATGCGGGCGAAACAAGCCGTCATGGCGAGACAAACCGGGTTCTTAATATGGATGCCGATGCAGTGTGGTATGTGCACCAGGGGAATGGAGTGTGTGCTACATCGCTTGGCTGGATAGAGTTTCGCACTGGCGATTTTATATACATCCCCGCACGAGTGTGCCATAAGTTTGTGGCTACCAATGATACGGTGGGCGGCAAAGTCATCATGGTTGGCATGGAAAGCGCCGGAGGATTTGAGGCGCCTGAGCGGAGAGTTATAGATAATATTGATATTCCGTACAGCTCCGGAGATGTTCGTTTGCCAAACCCCGATTATCTGAGCGAATTTGATAATCCTGACAATAGTCCGTCCGGTGGTATGGACAAGAGTTATGCTGTTTTTGTAAAACGGGACAACGAATGGAACCGGATTGTGTACCCAGAAACGCCATTTCAGTGCGTAGCGTGGAGAGGGTATGTGTACCCGTTTGCAATCCACGCAAGCGATCTCCATTTTGCTTACACCACAGCTATTCACCCCGATCCGTCCAACTTCGCATTATTTGCGGCAAAGGATATGAGTGCAGTTCTTTCCGTGCTCGGCCCGCGCTATGTACATTCGCTTCCATACAATCACTTAAATCAGTGGGAGGAGGCATTGTTCTACGCACGCGATTACGAAGCGCGTGAAGGAAGCGCTATTGGAGCAGGAGACATGACACTTCATCCTCAGGGCGTATGGCATGGTCCGCAGATACACGCACTTCATAATTGGAAGACGCCAGAACGGGCGGAGTGGCGCGACGAGCTTGCTATTATGTTTGAGGCAGCGAAGCCGTTGCTTCTCTGTGAAGATGGCGAGCGCATACGTGTCCCTGGATATGAGCGTTCGTGGTACGAAAGCTGGGAAGAATATCAGGAATCACAAAAAGAAAAATAAAAACAACGAGCCGAGACATGTTCTCGGCTCTTTACTTTCCCGCTGAATTATTGTATATAAACTACAGTGTAGTTTGATAAATATATACGAGGAGATGAGCAATGACCCAGGTGCATTCGATATTGGAGAAAACGGACGGGTATATGATTGATACGCTCGGGTTTGAAGAGCATATGGCGCAAATCCGCGGGAAAAAGGGGATACCTGTCCCCGGCGAATGGTATAAGCGCCCGTATTATTACGCGCTTCAGATAGAAAAGGATAAGATGCGTCATTCCGGCGAAACAATCCGCTTCCCATCGTTTGTCCAAAAGAAGGATTACGAATTTGAAATAATCGGTATGTTTTTAAAACCCATAAAAACAACTGATAGAAAAGAAGCAATAGCGCATGTCCGAGACCATATGATATTCTGCATCTTCAATGACGCAAGTTGCAGAGACTTCCAGGGGATAGACATGAAGCTCCCGCTTGGCGTCAGCAATTCAAAAGGAATCGCTGACAAGGGGTTTGGAGATGTATGCGCGCATGGGCGCGATCTGAACATGGATGTAAACGGTGTGTTTCATATGCCGATGCGCTTGAAAGTGAACGGTGAAATTCGTGCAAGAACGAATTTTGAAACGATATATTTTAAAGACCCGGAAACAGGCGAGAGGAAAAACTGGTCGTTTGCTGAAGTCATTGTCTTTATGGGGCGCATGAATCAAGGATTTCATGAGAGCATGCTTATCGGTTCGGGTACCGTAGGCAACGGCTCTATCGCGGATGATAAGAAGAACCACCCGTGGCTAAAAGAAGGCGATACCATAACAATGGAAGCGGAAGGACTCGGATCACTGACGAATACAATTGAAGTGGTAGACATGCCGGACCCTGCTGATATCTACGGACGGTAAGGAGAGATTATGAAACAATATATCAAGACGGTATCGGAAACATTTGATTTGGGCGTCATGAATATGATCTTGCGGACAAAAGATATTTTCTTTGATGATGTGCATGTGTTATACCCGGCTGATTGTGATGGTTCGCATCTCACGCGGTTCTTTATGATAGAAAAGGTTTTGTCGCAAGACCGAGATAATGATTTTTGGATGTTTGTTGCGACAGACATATGCAGCTGGATACGGCGCGAAAAAATAGATTTTGATTTTGTGTTTGCGCCCGCACAGCCCGGTGTGCTGGAGATTGCGAAGATATTAGCGAGGGAATTCAAAAAACAATATGCACTCTGGGAATATCATCCTACAGGACGGTTTGGGAATAAGGTCGTAGGCGGGAAAATGGTACCGTTCGGCAGAGCGCTTATGTTTAATGGCATGAGTGCCCAGGGAAGATGTATCGGAGACCGTCTCCCGAGCTTTTTAAAGCAATGCCAGGCCTATCCCGTTGCAGCTGCCGTATTTGCGAAAGGTACAACGGGGCTGGTAGAAAAAGTGGAACGGGAATTTGGTTCCAGATTCTATTCCACGATTCAAATAGACATACCGGTATATAAAAAGGAAGATTGTCCGGAATGCGCGCAGGGCAAGTACGCAACACTCCAGCGCTGGATTGATCTTTGATTACAACCAAAGCCGAGAACACTTCTGTTCTCGGCTTTTCTTTTTGTATTTTTTGTGGTATGGTTTTTCTGAAAATCAAGGAGGCCTTTGAAAATGGCAGACGAAAAATATATATGGGAACCGAATGAATATTTTCTGAATGAGTCGCGCGTTGCACGCTTTATGCAGCGTTATGAAATTTCATCGTGGCAAGAATTACTCGAGGCATCAAACGATATAGAATGGTTCTGGCCGCGTGCGATGGAATTTTTAGGTGTTCGGTGGTTTACGCCGTACGCTAAGCTTTATGATGACACAGAAGGCATTTCTCATACCAAATGGTTTATCGGCGGAAAGCTTAATATTTATAACAACTGCATTGAGCGGAATATTGCACGCGGGCTTGGGAGTAAGGTCTGCGTATGCTATGAGCACGAATCTGGGAAGAAGCGCGCAATCACATTTTGGCAGCTAAAGCTACTTGTTGATACTATTGCTTCCGCCATGAAAGCACATGGCATAGGGAAAGGCGATTTTGTAGGGATGTGCATGCCAATATCAATCGATTCTATAGCGGTCATGTTCGCGTGTTTTAAGATTGGGGCGGTGTGCATGCAAATGGCGCCGACCACGAGCACTGACGGGACAAAAGATATTGTTGACCATGTGAGAATAGCGCGGGCAAAAATGTTCTTTATGGCCGATAGTTATTCGTATGGCGGAAAAAACTTTACTCTGGAAAAAATTCATCAGGGTGTTTCCGATATTTTTTCGGTGCGGCATATTGTTGTGTTTGAGAACGATGCGCCTCATAGTCCGTTTTCCCCGTTTGTTTTCGGAAAGAAAGAAATGAGAAGTGTTTTCTGGGATGATTTTTGCAAGCAGGGCAAAAGCACGATAGCGCGCACGGAACGGTGCAATGCCGAAGATGTAGCCCTTATGCTTTTTAGCTCCGGAACAACGCGGGAAAAGGGGAAAAAGCCAAAGCGTATTCTTCATACGCATGGCGGAGTGCTTGCGCAGATATGCAAAGAGGTGGGGTTTGGATTTGACTGCAAAGAAGACGATGTCTTTTACTGGATGACAAATTTCGGCTGGATGATGGCGCCGTGGGAGATTGTCGGTGCGCTGCATTTTGGCGCTACGCTCGTCTGTTTTGAGGGCGCCCCTTCGTATCCAAAGCCCGATAGGATATTTGGCATCATAGAAAGATATAAAGTAAGCATCTTCGGTTCAACGCCCGGTTTTATAGCGGGGCTCCGCAAGAATCATATAAGCGGAGATGATTTTAACCTTTCTTCGTTACGGATACTCGGCTCAACCGGCTCCATTCTTTTTTCGGAAAATTGGGAGTGGTTCTTTTCCGTGTTTGGGAAGGGAAAGTGCCCGATAAATAATATTATCGGCGGCACGGAGATGCTGGGCTGTTTTGCGCAAAATCTTCCGAATATCCCCTGCAAAATAGGAAGTGTCGGCGTGTTCGCGCTTGGCATGGGCGGAGATATATTCAACGAAAAAGGGGAATCGGTGCGGCGCGAAACCGGCCGGGTTGTCTGCACGCATCCCTTTCCATCTATGACCCGCGGATTTTATGCTGACGAGGAAGGCTACCAGGAAACATATTTTTCTGCCTTTCGCGGCGTCTGGGCGCACGGTGACTTTGCCGAAATGGACGAAGACGGGTTTGTATTCATGCGGGGGCGGAGCGACGACATTATTAATAAAAATGGGATAAAATTTTCTCCGGCAAATATAGAAAGCGCGCTCATTGGTTTCCGGGCGGCAGAGTTCCGGGTTATGGAAGCGATTGCCGTCGGCATTCCAGATAAAAATTCAGAAAACAAAATAATATGTTTTGTTATTCTTGAGGGGCAAGACCGGCTGACCGAAACGGATGAGGCGGCGCTTAGATCTGTAGTTGCGGATATTGTTAATCCGCAAGCAAAACCCGAACGCATATTTGCCATCAAAGAGCTTCCGCGCAATGCCGCGGCAAAAGTGCCATATAAAGCAATAAGTAGGGTGTTCTGTGATAGGTATGTAATAGCGCAAACGCGCGTTGTTAACCCTCAGGCACTTGAAGAAATAGCATGCCATGGAGAATCATACTTCTCTCGTGCGTAAAAAACAAAGCCGTTCTCTTACATATAGAGAGACGGCTTTTTTTATTATCTTTTTTTCTATAAAATAAAGGAAATGGCAGATACGGATAAAAAAGAAAAACGAGTCCCCAAAACGATATTTCCTCAGATAGAAGAGGAGATTCTTTCGTATTGGGCAAAAAATGACACATTCAAGAAGCTTGTCAAAAAAACGGCGAAAGGCAAACCGTTTGTATTTTATGAAGGTCCGCCCTACGCGAACGGCAGGCCGGGCATTCATCATGTGCTCGCACGCGCTTACAAAGATGTTATATTACGGTTCCGCACCATGCAGGGGTATGCTATACCGCGTAAAGCCGGCTGGGATACGCACGGTCTTCCGACCGAAATGGAAGTTGAGAAAAAATTGAATGTACATACCAAAAAGAAGATAGAAGAACTCGGACTTGAAAAGTTTGTTGAGACCGCGCGTGAGAACGTTTTTGAATATAAAGCGGACTGGGAAAAGATGACCGAACGGATGGGCTATTGGCTTGATCTTGAACATCCCTATGTCACAATGACGAACGAATACATAGAGGGGTTGTGGTGGGTATTCGGGCAGATTGCGCGTAATGGATATGTATACCGCGATTACAAAGTATTGCCGTGGTGTCCTCGATGCGAAACCTCCCTTTCGTCGCACGAAGTCGCGCAGGGGTATAAAAAAACGAAAGATACTTCTCTCTATATAAAGTTTCCGGTGAAGGGGGAGAAAAATACATTCTTTTTGGCGTGGACCACGACTCCGTGGACATTGCCGGGGAATGTTGCGTTGGCAGTGAATCCTAAGGCTGTGTATGTAACAGTAACGCACAACGGAGAAAAGCTCATTCTCGGCAAAGACCGTATTTCTAGCTTAGGCGAAGAGTATTCTGGCGGAGAAGAAAAAAGGGGGAATGACTTTGCGGGGATGGCGTATGAACCGCTCTACCCCACAAAAGAAAAACACAAAAATGCATATACGGTTATTGCGGACGATTTTGTAACAACGGAAGATGGAACTGGCATTGTGCACATAGCACCCGCGTTCGGCGCTGATGACCAACGGGTGGGAAAAAAGCACGATTTGCCGACGCTTGTTACCGTAGGTGAAGACGGGCAAATGAAAACACCCGGTTATGCCTGGGATAAAAAAATATTTTCTGATGCGAATGCAATTATTACCAAGGATCTCGCAGAAAAAAAACTTCTTTTTAAAAAAGAAATATATGAGCACGATTATCCGTATTGCTGGCGGTGCAAATCGGCGCTTATGTATTACGCAAAAAATTCTTGGTTTTTGCGTACAACCGCGGTGAAAAGCGCTATGCAAAAAGAGAATGCAAAAATTGGGTGGCATCCGGACTTTGTAGGAAAGAACAGATTTGGCGAATGGCTCCGCGAAAATGTGGATTGGGCAATCAGCCGTGAGCGTTATTGGGGAATGCCGCTCCCGATATGGACATGTGCGTCATGCGATTCGCATGAGATTGTTTCGTCTCTGGATGATTTAGATAGACGCGCAATGCCGGATACGACAGAGCTGTATGTTATGCGGCACGGTGAAGCAACGCATAACAAAGCGGGGATAGTGGGGCCAGCAACTCCAAAGACAGACAAGAAAAACCAGCTGACTGAAAAAGGAAAAAAGCAGGCGCAGCAAACCGCGCGTGCGCTGAAAGGAAAAATAGATGTTATTGTCTGCTCGCCGCTTAAGCGCACGAAAGACACAGCGCATATTGTATCTAAGGAATTAGATGGTATTCCCGTGGAGGTGGAAGAAAGCATTCACGATATTGATGTCGGCGATTATACCGGAAAAACAATAACAGAAGTAAATAAAATCTTTCCGCGCGAAACGCGTTTTGCCACACCCTTTCCCAATGGAGAGAGTATGCGTGATGTCCGTGTGCGTATGATGAATAATATCCGTGACATTATTACGCGCCACAAAGGCAAACGCATACTTGTTGTTTCGCATGGCGATCCGTTGTGGGAATTGTACGCCGCACTTGAAGGAAAAAAAGAAGAGGACTTTTTTGATTCGTGGTATCCAAACACAGGAGAGGTAAAAAAACTCCGCCTGCATAACTGGCCGTATAGTTTTACGCGCGGCGAGCTTGATTTTCACCGGCCATATATCGACAATATTGTTCTTCGGTGTCCGTCATGCAACGAAGAAATGCACCGCATCCCTGATGTTGCGGATGTTTGGTTTGATTCAGGCTCAATGCCATATGCGCAGAACGAAAAGTTTTGGGCAAAGATAAAAAGCAAAACGGTGGGCGCGCGGGATATTAAAAAGACAATTCCGTATCCTGCCGACTACATCGCCGAAGGTATAGACCAGACGCGCGGGTGGTTTTATACGCTCCTCGCGGTGTCTTCTCTTATGCATCTGCCGGCGCCCTATAAAAATGTCATTACTATGGGCTTGGTGCTTGATAAAAAGGGAGAGAAAATGTCCAAGTCGCGCGGCAATGCCGTTGATCCGTTTTCACTGTTCTCTTTGTACGGTGCAGACGCGGTACGGTGGTATTTTTATACACTCAACCAGCCGTGGGATGAAAAGTTGTTTGAAGAAAAAGACGTGCAAGCTGCATCGCGCAAATTTCTTATGATATTTTGGAATGTATTTCAATACTGGGATGGCGCACAAGGAGGAGTGTCTGTCAAAAAAATAACGCGCCCCACGCTTACGCTGCACGATTGGCTGTATGCCCGTCTGCACGAGGTGACGCGCGAAGTAACCGAATACCTTGAAGCGTATGATGTTGTGCGTGCTGCGCGCGTGCTTGAAGAATTTGTCGGAGAGGATATCTCACGCTGGTATGTGCGCAGGGTTCGCGATGCGGTAAAGCTCGGTTCAAAAGCGGAACAGCAAGAGATAGTGTATGTCCTCGGCGATGTACTTCAGGCGGCAGCAACGCTCGCAGCGCCCTTCACTCCATTTTTGAGCGAAGCGATATCCGCCCGTATGAAAAAGAGCGGAAGCGTGCACGAATCCTCATGGCCAAAAAATAAAACGCTTACTGTAAAAGAAAAAACTCTTATTAAAGATATGAAGGAAGTGCGTGAGATCGTTTCCCTAGCGCTTCAAGCGCGCACGCAAGCAGGAATAAAGGTACGCCAGCCGTTAGCATCTCTTACTATCCGTACTGCACAGTATCATATTGAGAAAAAGAAAGCATTGCACGAGCTTATCGCGGGAGAGGTGAATGTAAAACAGGTGCTATTTGATGCAAAGATGAAAGAAGCGGTACGGCTGGATACTGTACTTACTCCGGAATTGAAAAAGGAGGGAGCGTTCAGAGAGCTCACCAGGCAGATACAGGGCATGCGCAAAGAAGCAGGGCTTACGCCAAAAGACAAGATCATCCTGCATATTGGTACGGATGAAAAAGGGGAAGAAATATTATCTCAATATGAACATGACATTAAGCAGGGGGTGGGCGCGCATGCAATCGTCCGTGAAGCATTATCACACCAGTTATTTATGAAAACATCGCTTCAGGTAGATGACTATTATTTTGAGATAGGGTTTGTAAAAAGATAGGCATGTCGGCTTTGATATACCATACTGATAGCATTGTGCTTGATGCATTTGATATCGGGGAGACTGATCGGATGTATGTGTTATTCACAAAAGAATTCGGACTTGTGCGCGTGTTTGCGAAAAGCGTACGGGCGCAATCCTCAAAGCTCAAAAGTCATCTGCAGTTATTTTCTTATAGCCGGGTATCATTTGTACTCGGAAGAGCTTTCCCGCGGCTGATTGATGCCGAGGAAAAGCACGCATATTCATTTTCGGAGGAAGCGTTTTTTATGGCGGGACGCATGGGCAGGTTTCTGTTGCGGGTTATACAAGGAGAAGAGCGCGATATGCGCATATGGGAAGCATTACTTTCTGCGTTCCATTTTTTGCAGGGAACGAATGTGGGCAACGAACACGGCGTGCCGGTGTCTATTGAACTGCTCTTCCAGGCGCGCATGCTTTATTATCTCGGCTATGTCGACGAGCAAGAAGAACATATCCGCCGGCTGCTGCGTGCAGACAATTGGAATGTTCCGTTCACCGGGAACGAAGAGAATATTTTGCAAACAGTGTGCAGTAAGGGCATTCGTGCAAGCCATCTGTAGCGAGATACCGCGTTCGTGCAAATTTTTATATACTATATATGTAAGCTATGAATGAAGAACTTGACGGCAATAATTCAGACTATGTTCCCGGCGATTCTATTGAGCGGCTGCGCAAGCGTATTTATGGCAGGGGAGAATCATACGGACAGGAGCGCATACAGCGCCCGGAATTGGCTCCGTTGCATGACCGGGCTCCGCACGATTGGAAGGATATAAAAGAAGAAGAAATGGCAAAGCAAAAAAAACATCTGCCCAAAAAAATGTCTTATCTCAAACTCTTCCTTATCGGGAGCGGCGTTCTTGCGTTGGTTACTATGGGCGTTGCGGCGTGGGTTGTTTTATCCGGTGGTGGCGGCGTTTCTCTTGAGGGTGCCGAAATATCCGTTGATGCGCCGCGCGAGATTGCCGGAGGGGATTTTGTTGCGTGGGAAGTGCATGTGCGCAACCAAACAGAAAGCGCGCTCGAAGTCGCTGACCTCATATTTGAATATCCTGATGGCGCCCGCCCGGTGACTGAAGAAGACCGCAAAACGCTCCGGCGCCGGATATCACTCGGACCGCTTCGTCCGGGAGAAGAAGTCACAAAGACATTTGAAGCATTTCTTTTCGGAGAAGAGGACAGTATCAAAACTGCGCGTGCGACGCTTGAATACCGCGCTGCCGGATCCAATGTTATTCTGGCGAACGAATCCGAAGGACAGACGCGGATAACTCAATCACCGCTCTCAGTTTTTTTGACCGCTCCCGAAATAATTAATTCCGGAGATGAGGCGGAATTTACTGTAGAGATATCTTCGCAAGCCGATGATGTGCTAGAAAACGCAACGCTTGTGCTCCAGTATCCGGAGGGGTTTTCATTTCGTACCGCAGACCCAGTGCCGTCATTTGGAGACAATCGGTGGGCACTTGGCACCATTGAGCGCGGGGAATCTATGAAAATTACATTCCGCGGCGCTGTCACTGGAAGTGAGCTTGATGCTAAATTATTCCGCGCGGAAATAGGTCAGGAAGAAAATAGCATTCTTACCGTGCTTTACGGCGTTGATAGCGTGTCAGTCACGGTTGCAAAATCATTTCTTGATTTTTTGTATGTTATAAACGATGGCAGTCCGATTGTGCTTGCACCTGACAGTTTTGTTGATGTGCAAATACGCTGGAAGAATAATTTATCGGTACCGGTTGAAAATGCCATATTCCGCCTTCGCTTCGAAGGAAAGGGATATCAAGAAGCATCGGTTATTGTTCCAAACGGAACATACCGCGGCACCGACCAGACAATAACATGGAATGCGTCTTCGTATGCGCCATTTGCGTTCCTTGAGCCCGGTGAAGAGGGGGCATTTAATTTCCGTTTCCGTACTCCGCAGTCGTTCCCAATCCATTCAACTGCTGATGCGAACTTTTTCGTACGGTTTGAGGGAACATTTGAGGCATTGCAGCGCCCGCCGGGTTTTGAGAATATAGATATCGCAACGACTAAGCAGCATGAAATAAAAATAAGTACGGACTTGCAGTTGGTGCGCAAAGCCTTGTACCACGACACAGTATTGCCGGGTTCCGGTCCGTTGCCGCCAGAAGTAGGAACAGAGACAATATACACTGTCATTTGGTCGCTTATAAATTCATCAAACGATATTAATAATCTTACAGTCAAAGCATCACTTCCTTCCTATGTGATATGGAAGGGGCTTGTTTCACCACAGGGCTCCGGTGTGTCTTATAATTCGCTAACGGGAGAGGTGATATGGGCCGTGGGGACGCTTCCGCAGGGCACGGGCATTATCCGTCCGGTCCGTGAAATACGGTTCCAGATTGGGTACATTCCTGCGCCGGGCGATGTTGGCGCGCGTCCCATTATTGTGTCTGAAGTTATAGCGGAGGGAACAGATGCGTTCACTCAAGTTCCTATACGCGAAACAGCACCCGCACAAAATACAGAGCTTCGCTCTGATTCGCAGACGGGGCAAGACGACTGGAAAGTAGCGCCATAGCGCCAAATCTTGTATTATGGCGGGAAAGGTATGGATCAGGAAAAGATGGAAAATATCATACGGTTCTCTAAACGACGGGGATTTATATTCCCCGGTTCTTCGCTGTACGGCGGGCTTGCAGGCACCTGGGACTACGGTCCGCTCGGGTTCCGCCTGAAAGAAAATATCCGAAGGGCGTGGCTTTCTTTTTTTGTTGATAGCCGCGACGATGTGCATGCGATAGATGCCCCTATTTTGTTGCACCCGAAAGTATGGGAAACATCAGGCCATCTCAAAGAATTTACGGACCCACTGGTTGATTGCAAGCATTGCAAGGGACGGTTCCGCGCAGACCATATAGAGGGTACGGCATGCCCAGAGTGTGGCAAGGAAGAGCTAACCGAAGCGCGCCCCTTTAATATGTTGTTTAAGACATGGATAGGGCCGCTTGAAGAAAAATCATCTGAAGCATACTTGCGTCCTGAAAACGCGCAAGGCATTTTTATTAACTTTAAAAATGTCATGGATACGCTTCACCCGAAGTTGCCGTTCGGTATCGCGCAAGTGGGCAAAGTGTTCCGGAACGAGATATCGCCCGGCGAATTCTTATTCCGCACGCGCGAATTTGAGCTTATGGAATTTGAATATTTTGTACATGAAAAAGGATGGAAGAAGGCATTTGAATATTGGTCTGAAGAAATGATGAAATGGACGGATATCCTCGGCTTGTCGCGGAAAAAACTGCACGCGAATGATTTGCCTGACGGAGAGCGCGCGCATTATTCATCGCGCACGATTGATTTTGAATACGAATACCCGTTCGGCGTAAAAGAACTTATGGCGATAGCGTACCGCGGGGATTATGATATGAATCTCCACATGGAGGGGAGCAGCACGGACATCCGTTATTTTGATGAGGAGACAAAAACGCATGAGCTGCCGCATGTAGTAGAGCCGACATTCGGGCTTGATCGCGCGTTTCTCGCGGTGCTCGCAGAATCATATGCTGAAGAGCAAGTGAAAGAAAAAGATGTCCGCACCGTTCTTAAGCTTCCCAAAAAACTCGCACCATATCAGGTTGCAATATTCCCGCTTGTTTCTAATAAAGAGAACATCGTAAAAAAGGCAAGGGATGTGTACGAGGGGCTGCGGAAGGATATGTCTGCTGCGTGGGATGATATCGGCAATATAGGCAAACGGTATCGGAGACAGGACGAAATAGGAACGCCGTGGTGTATTACAGTTGATTACGATACGCTTGAAGACGGCACGGTGACAGTACGCGACCGGGACACTATGGAGCAGGAACGGATACCCGCTGATGCTATTGCTTCATATATCAAAGAAAAGCTCGGATAATTATGAAAAAGAAAAAATCATTTTTTAAAAAAACGCTCCCCAACGGTCTTCGTGTTATTGTAGCCCCCATGAAAGCGACACAGGCGGTAACATTGCTGGTGCTCGTAAAGACCGGATCTAAGTACGAAACCCTCCGCACAAACGGCGTTTCGCATTATTTGGAGCACCTATTCTTTAAGGGGACTACAAAGCGTCCCCGTCCCGAGCAGATTGCGCGGGAATTAGACCGGATGGGCGCGCAGTTTAATGCGTTTACGCTCAAAGAGACGACAGGATATTGGGTGAAGAGCGCCGCGAAGCATTTTGATACATCGCTTGATATTATCGCGGATATTTTGCTTGATCCGCTTTTTCAGAAGGAAGAAATAGAGAAAGAGCGCGGTGTTATTATCCAGGAGCTTTTAATGTACGAAGACATGCCTCAGCGGAAGGTCTTTGATGTATGGGAAGAGCTGCTCTACGGGAACCAGCCTTCTGGATGGCCAATCGGAGGAACCGCTGAAACTATGCGCGGCATTAAGCGCAACGATATTATAAAATACCGGGAAAGCCAGTATGTTGCGACAAACAGCGTTGTTGTTGTTGCGGGGAATATTGATGGCGATACTGCATTCCGGAAAATACGAAAAGCATTTTTCACATTCAAGCGAGGGCGCCCGAGGGGGAAGGTCGCAGTCAAAGAACATCAGGTGCGTCCTGCGCAAAAAATATTTACGAAAAAAACGGAACAATCGCATCTTGTTGTGGGGGCGCGGGCGTATGATATGTACGACAGGCGGAAGTATGCGCTCGGTCTGTTGAGCGATATTTTGGGCGGCACAATGTCCTCCCGGCTTTTTGTTGAAATACGCGAACGGCTCGGCCTTGCCTATTATGTGCAATCCGGTGTTGAATCGTATACGGATTCCGGGTATATCCTTGCACGCGCAGGTGTTACGCACGGCTCGGTAAAGCTGGCTGCAGAAAAAATGCTCGAACAAATGTTTGACCTCAAGCTCTCCGGGCCGACCGATGAGGAGTTGGCATTTGCAAAAGACCATCTGCGCGGCTCGCTTGCGCTTTCGTTTGAATCATCTGATGACATCGCGCAATTTTATGCTGAGCGGGAGCTTTTTTATAAGGATATAAAACCCCCCGAAGAGCTCTTGCGGGAGTTTGAGAAAGTAACCAAGAATGATATTATAGAAGTAGCGCGCGATGTTTTTAATCCTAAAAAAATAAATTTCGCGCTCGTAGGGCCGCGGGCATCAGTGAATCTCTCAACGCTCATCAAGCATGCTTCGCGGTATAAAAAGTAGTTTGTATGGAGTCTCGCAAGCAGATAATTGAAGTAGGGAGCGGCACCATTTTGCGTGTCATTCTTTTTCTGTTACTTTTTGCTTTTTTGTATATCATCCGGAATATTCTTGCGATAGCAATTTTTTCCGTTGTTATCGCGTCGGCAGTTGAGCCTGCGGCAATATGGTTTTCAGACAGAAAGATACCTCGGGTTATCGGCGTACTTATTACATATATCCTTGCGGTTATAGTGCTTACTGCGGCATTTTCGCTCGTCGTGCCGCCGCTCTTCTCTGAATTCTCAAGCCTTGCAACGGATATTCCTACATTCATTCAAAATGTTACGGAGCCTACGGTGCTTGCCCAGTACTTTCCCTCATTGCCGTCTTCTATCGGAAGCATCCTCGGCTCAATCGGCAGAGAGCTCTCCCAGGCTATTTCCGGATTTTCGGGGGACTTTTTCCAAACTGTATCCGGGATATTCGGTGGCGCGCTTTCGTTGCTTGTAATCGTAGTTTTATCTTTTTACTTGTCCGTACAGGAAAATGGAATAGAAAATTTCCTTCGTATTATCACCCCGCTTAATTATGAAGATTATGTGCTGAATGTATGGAAGCGCTCAAAGCGAAAGATTGGGCGATGGATGCGGGGACAAATACTGCTGGGAGTACTTGTAGGCGTTATGAGCTTTTTGGGACTTGCTATTTTGCAGGTTGATTTTGCGCTTTCGCTTGCCATACTTGCGGGAGTATTTGAGCTTATCCCGATATTCGGGGCAACACTTGCTGCCGTCCCCGCGGTTATTCTCGCTTTTTTGCAGGAGCCAATCCTGGGGCTATTGGTGCTTGCGCTCTACATTATTATCCAGCAGATAGAGAACAATCTCGTCTATCCTATTGTTATGCGTAAGGCAATAGGGGTTCATCCGGCGCTTGTCATTTTGTCGATGATCATTGGCGCACAGTTAGGCGGTATTGCGGGAGTTCTTTTAGCAGTTCCCATTGTCGTTGTTATCGTGGAGATATCAAATGATATAATGGCAGAAAAGCATACTACGTAACGTATGGAAAAATTTTATGTTACAACGTCGCTTCCGTATGTGAACGCGCCGCCTCATATAGGATTTGCTCTTGAAGCGGTACAAACAGATGTCATTGCACGATGGAGACGCATCAAAGGAGATGATGTCTTTTTTTTGTCGGGCACGGATGAGCATGGGGCGAAAATAGCGCGAAGCGCTGAAAAGGAAGGGAAAACTCCGCAAGAACTAGTTGATGCAAATGCCGCCACGTTCAAAAAGCTATTAGAAGAGCTCTTCATATCGCATACGGATTTTATACGGACATCGGATACAAAGCGGCATTGGCCAGGTGCGCAAGTGCTCTGGAAAAAGATAGAAGCAAAAGGCGATCTCTATAAGGCGACGTATAAGGGGCTCTATTGCGTAGGACACGAAGCCTTTATCACCGAAAAGGATCTTATTGACGGCAAGTGCGTTGATCACAACCAGAAGCCTGAATTACTTGAAGAAGAAAATTACTATTTCAAACTTTCCCGTTATTCTAAAAAGATAAAAGAACTCATTGCAAAGGGAGAGCTTACGGTGTTTCCTGAATCGCGTAAAAACGAAATTATGGCGCTTTTGGATGATGGGCTCCAGGACATAAGCTTTTCGCGTCCCGCGAAAGATATTCCGTGGGGGGTGCCGGTCCCGGGAGATGACACGCAGACGATGTATGTGTGGTGTGACGCGCTTTCAAATTATATTTCAGCGCTCGGGTTTGGAAGCGAAGATGATGCGCATTTCCAGAAGTATTGGCCCGCGAACCTCCATGTTATTGGAAAGGATATTTTGCGATTTCATGCAGCAATTTGGACCGGAATGCTTTTATCCGCCGGTCTTTCGTTGCCGAAGGCCATCTTTGTGCACGGATTTATTACATCAGGGGGAAAAAAGATGTCGAAGACAATCGGTAATGTGATAGACCCCTTTGATATTATGCGTCGGTTTAGCGCAGATGCGCTCCGGTATTTTCTGCTCCGCGAGATAGAGCCGTTTGAGGATGGTGACTTTACAGAGGAGCGGTTTGTTGATGCGTATAATGCAAATCTTGCAAATGGGCTCGGCAATTATGTATCGCGTGTTGCAAAAATGATAACCCAATATTTCGGGGAAGATTTTAAAAAACCTGAAGGCGCTCTGTTGGACGCGGTGCCGCTCCAGGAATCTTCTGAACTTTTGCGCCAACATAAAGTGAACGGAGGGAATATAGAAACATTCAGCGTGCCGTTTTCCTTTGAGCAATATATCCGCCCGCAGTACCAAGAAGCACTTGATGCGTATCAATTTTCGCGGGCGCTTGATATCGCGTGGGGATTTTTAGGAGAGCTTGATAGGTTTATCCAGCATTATGAGCCGTTTAAGCTTATTAAGACCGACGCAGAGAAAACGCGGGCGGTATTATGGCACACAGTATATGGCGCGTTAGCATTTGCGGATATGGTGCGTCCGTTCTTGCCCGCGACATCTGAAAAGATATTTGCTATTTTTGGCGCAGCTCCCGAGGATTACAAAACAAGGGATGTATTCCGCGTGACGATGGGAGAAGGGCTCTTCCCGAGAAAATAAAAAACGGCCAGGAGAGCCGTTTTTTTTGCTTCAGATATTTTCAATGATAATTTTCGTGTCTTTCCTTTTGAGGATTTTTATTGTTTTTTCTTTGGGATCCGTAAAGATTTCAAGCAAAAATCCTTTTTCATTTTGGACTGCGAAAGAGGCTTTTTTGGGTTGGCGCATAGTAAGCAACACTCCTGTATCTGTATGTTCGCACTGGATATCGCCTGGGTGTGCCCATGTTGCGTACGATTCTTTACTGCCTCTCCCGCTTGTTGGCATTAGTTCTTTACCCATATAATCACATACCCCCGTTTAAAATCCTTGTTGATTCTAGTATAATGATTTTTGTATGTCAATTCCAAAGATGATTGATTCTCATACGCATATGCAGTTTGCTGCGTTTAAGGATGATGTGTCCGAGGTTATTTGGCGTGCGCGCGGAAAGGGAATATGGATAATAAATGTCGGTACCCAAAAAGACACATCAAAACAGGCAGTTGCGCTCGCGGAACAATACGAAGACGGGGTGTATGCAACCGTAGGGCTTCATCCGATTCATACCGATGCATCGTATCACGATCCGCAGGAATTAGGGGGAGGCGAAGGATTTACAAGTAGGGGAGAAGAATTCAGCGTTGAAGAATACACAGAACTTGCGCGCCACCCAAAGGTAGTAGCAATTGGCGAATGCGGCCTGGATTATTATCGGATTGAAGGCGATATAGACGCCATAAAAGAAAAACAAAAAAATATTTTCCGCAAACATATTGATATTGCGAAGGCCATTTCTAAGCCCCTTATGATTCATTGCCGTCCCTCAAAAAAGGACGACGCATACAGGGACATTATTGAAATACTCCGTGAAAAAAGCGCAACGAATGGCGTTGTTCATTTTTTTGTAGGTTCACGCGAGGTTGCCGATGAGTTTTTGTCGCTCGGATTTTCGTTTACATTCGGCGGCGTGATAACATTCGTGCACGATTACGATAAAGTTGCGCGTCATATCCCGCTTGACCGGATACTCTCCGAAACTGATGCGCCCTATGTGACTCCTGCACCCCACCGAGGCAAGCGGAATGAGCCGGCATATGTAGAAGAGGTTGTTAAAAAAATAGCGGAGCTCAAAGAAGTGTCGTTTGAAGGTGCGGCGCGACAAACGGTTTTGAATGCGAAAGAAAAATTCGGGGTATGATAGTGTGCTGAGTGCCAATAGCTTGAAGCCCTTAGGGGCTTTTCTTTTTGGGAAAAGTGTGGTACTGTTTGTGCAGTTTGCCTGGCACTTTTAATAAAAAGTGTTCCGGAGATACTTTGAAAACATTACAATAACCCGCCCTTGAAATACATGATTTTGCGGACAAGGAGGAATAGTATGAATGTATTAGAATGTATGGGCGTGGATCCAATGGATTGGTTTTTGGGCGACAAAGAAGTTGCCTCGCGCCTTATGCAGATGACGACGATTGTTTCCCAGACGAATGATGCGGGAGATATTCGGGACGCATTTTACGAAGTGCTTGAGCCTGTCCATGACAGGCTTCCGTGGACATTCGCGCCACTGTTTGCATCGGGTCGTTTGTCTTCCCGCATGCTTGCGCGTGAGCTTCACTGGGGGTTCCGGCTTTTTGCCGGCCGCTTTATTGGCGGGAATGATCTTTCGAGCATATCGCGGACAATACGCGGATACCATAAGAAGAAGATAAAAGTGAATCTGGATATTTTAGGAGACGCGGTGTTTTCCGAAACAGAAGCGCAGAAATATGTAGACGATTATTGCCGTTTGTTTTCTGGGCTTCCGAAATACGGAATTGACGCATCGTATGATGTCAGCGCGTCGGTAAAAATTTCAGCGGCGTATTCCCAGATTGATCCTCTTTCGCTTGAATATTCGGTTGATATGATATGCGACCGGCTTGAGCCATTCTTTGTGCTCGCACAGAAAACAGGATTCAATATATTCTTTGATGCGCTTGAACGGGATTACCGAGAGATACAGCTCCGCGTGTTTGAGCGGTACTATAAAAAGTACGGCGCAATCGCCCGGTGTGTATTGCAGTCATATACTACTGATTCGCTTGAGATAATCCATAGGCTCGCACGCTTGCATTACCGCTACGGAGATGAATTATGGGTCCGCTTAGTACTCGGTGCGTACCATTCATTTGAACAGTATCTGGCGGAATTACGCGGATGGCATGTTCCTGTCTGGACGGTGAAAGAAGACACGAATAGGAATTTTCGTGCCTGTTTCATTGAGGGTATTAGGCAAGGACTGCATATGGTGTCGGGGACTCATAATGTCGACCACATCCTTCATGCGCTTGTGCACGGTTCTTACGAAACCCAGCTTATCCGTGGAATGGGCGAGCCGTATGCAGAGCAGGCTCTTATTCCGAACGGGCTTCCGGTGCGTTTCTATGTGCCGGTTCTTTTAACAAGTAGCTTTGCGCAAGGTATAGGATTCTTGATCCGCCGCGTTGACGACAACACAGGCTCCGAAAGTTTCCTTGCACGTTTTCACGGCAAGAAAATGAAAAACGCTATAGATATCCTGCAAAAAGGAATCCAGGCGCTCCCCGGGAGGGAATAAATGAAATACAGAGAAGAACAATTCCGGAATGAGCCGCAAGAAGATTTTTCCAATCCCAAGGTGCATGCACGCATAGAAGAAGCGGTTCGCTATATTGATTCAAAAAGACTAGATATGCTGAAACCCTGCCCCATACTCATAGGAGGCAAGGAGTATTACACAAAAGAGTATATCGAAGTATACGACCCCGCGGATTGTTATAAGATATTCGGGAAAGTATGCAAAACAACACCTGAACTTCTGGCGCGCGCGTGTACCGTTGCCGAACAGGCATTCAGAAAGAGTCAGGAATTATTCTGGGATGATTTTGATGGATGGCTTCACAGAAGAAAACATGTGGTGAGAAATGCGGTATCTTTCATACGCGAAGAGCGCTATCACATAGCAACGATTATAGCGCATGAGGTTTCAAAATCGATCAAAGGAGCGCTCGGAGAGGTAGAAGAGGCGATTGATTTTGGCGAACTATACCTGCGGCATATTGATGATGTGTTTGTGCGGGTGTATTCGCGTCCGGATCTTGTGTCGGAGAAAAACATTCGCATTCCGCTCCCGAAAGGACCGATTGCGGCAATAAGCGTATGGAATTTTCCATTTTCGCTTAGTGTCGAAAAGATCTTTGCAGCATACTTGACCGGATGTCCCGTGCTGTTTAAGCCGGCAGAACAATCCCCAATAATAGGATATTACCTTGCGCGTCTCTTGCTTCGCGCAGGAATGGAGGCTGATTTTATCGCGTATCTTCCGGGGCACGGTGATACTGGTGAAGCGCTCGTGCGGCATCGTTTTGTTTCGGGTGTTTGCTTTACCGGTTCTATGAGCGTAGGACATAAGATAAATACTGCGGCTGCGTTATCCGTTGCGGATGATCCGTATGGGTATCCCTATGGCATAAAGCGGTTTGAGCCGGAGCTTGGCGCAAACAATCCGATGATCGTTACGCGAAGCGCAAACCTTGATGATGTTATTAAGGCTGTGTTGCGTTCAAAGTGGGAACAGCAAGGAGAAAAATGTTCCGCGTTGCAGCGTCTTATCATAGTTGCAGAACCCAAACACGAATTTTCCGTATCGGCAACATCGCGGATTATTGATGCCGCATCTTCTTTGGAATACGGCCATCCGGCGAATCGCAAGAAAAAATATAATTACAATGCGGTTATTGATAGAAATGCGTTTGACCGTATAAAGAAACGGATTGCTGACTGCGCGGAGATTAAACAGCCGCTTTTAGCAGTTGATCTCTCGCACATGGAAGAATGCGGATATTTTATCGGGCCGCAGATATTTGAGGGTATACCGCACGATTCGCCTTTGGTGGGTGAAGAAATATTCGGACCGGTTCTATTTATCTTTTTTGCAGGTACGCTCAAAGAAGCAATATTGCTTGCAAATGCATATCCGCATATCACCGCAGGGATTTATTCGCAAAGCGAAGAGGAAAAAAAACAATTTGTGCGCGGCATGGTTACTGGCGGCAAATCAGGGCTGATATATGTGAACCGCGAGATTATCGGTGCGGTGGCAGGACAGCATCAGTTTGGGCCGATGAATCAGTCGGGGAGCGGGTATAAGCTCGGCACAAAAGATCGCCTGCATTTTTTCATTAATGAGGCAGGCATATGTGAAAATTATATGTCCCAGGGCGTTCTTTTTACAGCGTAAAAACAAAGCCTCGTACAGGTCGTACGAGGCTTTTTTATTGCTATAATAGATATATTGAAATAGGCCAACATCTATGAAGGTAGCTATGATAGTGCGAAAATTGAATACACGCGGAGGTGTCCAGCGTCATGTCTTATATGTTGCGCGGGAGCTCAAAAAAGCAGGGCACGAAGTGGTGCTCTACACCTTTCTCTATTCAAAGGAAGATTGCTTTGCGGATTTGCTTGAGGGCATGGATGTGCGTTCGTTGGATTTTTTCCCTACGTACAAGCATCGGAGCGCGTGGAGCATAGTCAATATATTCCGCTCGTTCGGGCAGATGTTCCGTGAGAACGACGCATCAAAAGAACTCGCTGACCTTATTGATAAGGATACAGACATACTGAACCCGCATGACCATGTATGTTACCGTGTTGCGTACTATTTTAAGGAGCGCTCAAAAAATGTGCCTTCCGTATGGGTGATGCATGACATGCCGACAAAACAATTTATGATGCTCCGCGCACAAAAATTAGATTCGCAACTCCGCGTATCTCTTGTAAAGCGCGCGTTTTACCGGGTATATGATGCCTATGATGCTCATAAGTTTATTAAGGCGCAGAACGAGATTGCCGTGCTGGATGAGCGCGATAAGAAATGGGCAAAAAAATATTTTGGGAAAAACGCAACGATAATCCGGAACGGCGTTGATGCTAATTATTTTTCATACCAAGAGCGCATCCCGCCTACAAAAGAAACGGTGTCACTTTTTATGAACGGCATATTTTTTCCGCACCGGCGTTTCGAGGACGGCATATCTGCACTCGGTCTCTTAGTGCAGAGGGGATACAATGCGACGCTCACTATTTCCGGAAGCACAAAAAGCAATGAAAAATATTATGCATCGCTCGTAAGTCTTGTTGCTCGCTTAGGTCTGCAGAAGCGTGTGCGTTTTACGGGAGAGATATCCGAAGAAGATTTTTTGGCAGAATACCATAAGCATCATCTTTTCCTGTTTCCGAATCACATGCAAAGTTGGGGGCTGGCGGTGTTTGAGGCAATGTCTTGTGGGATGCCCGTTATTGTTTCGGATACCGCAGGGGCATCAGAAGTATTGACAGACAAGGAAAATGCTGTTTTATTTAGTGCAAAAGACGTCGGAGCTTTGGCGAAAAGCATAGAGATACTGGTTTCTGATTCACAGCTATACAATACTCTCCGAAAAAACGGCAGGTCGTTTGTTGAGAAAAAGCTTTCTTGGGCGCAAACCGCCGATGCCCTCATACGTCTTTTTGTAAAAGCGAGCGTATGAAAAAAACAATTTTTTTCAGTGTGTACGATGTGCACGTATTCCGAAACCTTTTTTTGCCTCCGGACAGTGTTGTCCGGAAACTTGTTTTGCGTGGAGACCATAATATTGTCATACTGCGGCGCTCTCAAGTATTGCCCGAATTTTTTTCTGCGGAAGAATTAAAAAATATGCCGCATGTAGTGATAGAGAATATATCTTATTTTCGTCCCAAAACGCGGCTTGAGCGCGCGTTTCATTTTTTCTATTCATATCTGGTATTTACTGGCACTACGAAATTGCTTGCTACTGTTGGCGACCGGCTGGATGCGCCTCCCGCCGGAGGGAACAGACACTTATGGGTTATAAAATGGGTTATAGCGCATACCTTTGGAAAATTTAACATAATAAAACGGAATGTAGTTCCGTGGCTCTATCAAAAGATTTTTACTGAGCGACCGTATAAAGCATTATTTGATACGCATAATCCTGATCTTGTGTTTTGCTCTGATATCGCGCATTTCCCCGATATAGAAATAGCGGCCGAAGCAAAACGCCGGAATATAAAAACAGCGGGGATGCCTTCAAAGTGGGACCATTTCAATAAATATTTTGTACCCGTGCAAACGGATGTTCTTGCGGTGCAGAACGAGCCAATGAAAAAAGAAGCAGTCAAATATGAGGGGTACAAGTCTTCGGAGGTTGATGTGGTTGGCTTTCCGCAATGGGATAATTATTACGGTATTGAGCGCCATGTAATACAGCGAGATGAATTCTTAAAGAAGATGGGCATGCCGGGAGACAGCAAAGTCATCCTTTTTGTATCGGGAAGCGTATATGCGGCTGACGAGCCGGATATTTTGCAAGCAATCTCCAACCAGATATCGAAAGGTTTTTTTGGACCTTCTGTGCGGCTATTGCTGCGTCCGTATCCGCAAACAAGCGAAAAGGCAAAGTATCTGCAATTCGAGCAAGATCAGAATGTTTTCATAAATTGGATAGACAATACAAATAGCATGGATAATTTTTTGCACTATGTGAATATGATGTACCACGCAGACGTAGTTATTTCCCTTTTTTCAACGACTGCAATAGAGGCGGCAATATTTGATAAGCCTGTGCTTACAATAGGATTTGACGGGTATAAAAAACGGCCGTATCACCAGTCTGTAAGGCGTTGGGAAGATCTTGCGCATTTTCGCCATGTGCTTGATACAGGGAGTGTAAAGGTGATTAAATCATTCCCCGAGTTATTCGCGCAGATAAGGGCATATCTGGATGACCCGGGGCAGGATAGAGAGCTTCGCAAGGATCTCGTGGACAAGATGTGTTACAAGATAGACGGAAGGTCATCAGAACGATTAGCCAATTTTATTCTTCAGAATGCCTAGTATGTCATTTTCAGAAAAAAATATTTATAAGCGAAATGCCGAAACATGGGAACATATGGCCATACATGGCATGCATCCGGACATACATCTCATAAAGGCGCAAAAAGCTTTATTTCCTGACGGTAAGGGCAAAAAACTTCTTTCTATTGGGTTTGGCGAAGGTCAGGATCTTTTACATTTTGCAAAGGAGGGGTTTATGTGTTCTGGCGTTGAACTTGCGGAAAACCGGATCGCGCACGCAAAAGAGCTTCTGGCAAAATCTGGGTTTAATGCGGAGTTTAAACGGGTTGATTCTCCCAGACTCCCGTTTGATGACAATACATTTGATGTGGTGGTTGCATGGCAGTCATTGTATTACAACTCACGCGAAACGCTCACCGAGTCGCTTGCCGAGGTGTTTCGCGTATTGAAATCGGGCGGGCAATTTTTATCATCCATGGTATCTACAAAGCATAATTTATGCGCAGAAGAGATAGCCCCGTCTTTATACCGGCCTTCGCGCACACCTTCGCAACAAGACGCTATTTTGTATTGTTTTGATAGCGAAGACGAGATACGAAACATATATGGGCAGTTTTCCGATATTAAGATAGGGCACTACGATACCTATTTATTCAAAACGCGCGATTTTCATTACGTTATTGCATGCAACAAATAGACGAGCAACAGCATAAACAAAGGCTCCTAGAATTATTGCCTCACTTTTCTCTTTGTGGTCTCCCGTATATCCGTACTGTGATGCATACGGTTACTGCGGGTGAGCTCGCGTCTCTGCAAAAGAAACATCACTACATATATCTTGTTTCGTATGTAAAATGCGCAGCACCCCGAGGCTGTACGCGTACCGAAAAGCATACAGCAGTCATTCCGCTTACAGATGCCCCCGATGCTATTCTTGCCCGGTTCAAAAAAAATACGCGCAATGAGATACGGAAAAGCGAGCACATTCCGGAACTCACATTTAGGGTAGATGACACCAACCGCCGCGAGTCATATGCCGTGTATGCTCACGCAAAGACTGTTGATGGCGCGCTTCTTTCCCTTAAACGGGAGTTTAGCCAATGCCTGCTGTCAAATGCCTATTGGAAGGGAAAAATGATTGTATCCATTGCTTCGTATCGTGCTGATGGCATTCTGCGTTTCAAGACGATAGCGTCTTTGCGCAAAGACGAAGACATGGATCCGCGCATCATTGGGTATGCTACCCGCCGTCTTGTGTGGGAGATATGTATGTACGGCAAAGAAAAAGGATACACGACGATTGATTTGGGAGGGATTAATTTTTCTCAAAACGCAAAAAAGGGGATTGCTCAATTCAAACAATCATTCGGGGGGGATGTTATTCCGGAGTACACATATCGTTATGAGAGCCGTATATTTTCTATATTGCGAAAGGTGCTTACGCTGTTCGGGAAAGAAATATTTTAACGCTTGCTTCGTCGATTTTTTATCAGAAGTTCGGCAATCTGAAAATCTAAAACGCTATCTATATTCACCGACTCTTCTTCTGTCATGATGTAGGGGCGGGAATCTTTTCCCTTAAAACTGTTTTGCCGCATCAGTACATTTCTTTTGCATGCGTATATCGCCCCGTTTCTCAAGTACACCGGAGGAAGGCTTTGGCGGGGCATATTCTCTTTTGTTTCTTTCCCAAAGTCTACGAGCCGCCCGCGCTTTATTGTTTTCATGCGGTAGGGGTGCTTGTCCCATACGCGGACAACGCTTATGACCGAATCAGCTTTCGTGCGGATGAGCTGCAGGAGACAAGCATCAATATGGCGGGTGGTGCGAAGCGGAGTGGTCGGCTGAAGCATAACAACATAATCGTATGTTGTGTTTTCTTGGCGTTCCATTTCTCGTACAGCATGCTGGATGGTAGGCACGGCAAGGGCGGTGTCTGTTGCGAGTGCTTTTGGGCGGACAAATGGCGCTTCAGCTCCGTATCTCTTTGCTGTGCGGATGATGCGCTTATCCTCAGAGGAAACAACTACTCTTGTAAGTAATTTGCTTTTCAGCGCTTCCGTTATGGAATAGGTGAGTAATGGTTTTCCCGCAAGGGGTTTTATGTTTTTCCGGGGTATGGATTTTGATCCACCTCGGGCCGGGATTACGGCGAGAATGGCGTATTTCTTTTTTCTCATAGTGATAAGTGATTTTTTGCAAAATGTTCCGCTATTTTTTTTGCAGCATAGTGTGTGCCGTTTGTTGTTCCGAATGTGTCCAAAATCTTTGCGTTGTACGATTTTATTGTAGCACGAAGCGTTTCAGTAGTTTTAATAAGGGAATCGATATGCTGGCCTTCGTATGGGATTCCCAACCCCAATGTTTTGACGCATATATTATTAAAGTATATTTCGGGATCGTCTGTGTGTTTCCATTGCGGATACACCAACGGGGTGCCGGAAAGGTGGGAGAGCCATACCGAGCTCCAGCCCGTGCGCGCAAATTGGAATAGTATGTTCCCGCTAAACATAACGGAAGACGGAGTTTTTGTTCCTTGGGGGAGCGTCGTTGTGTCATTCGTATAGATGTGGGTCTCCATCTCTAACGCAGCCTTGTAGAGTCCTGCAAGGCCTGGGATGCCTGTAACATTCACGAATATGCCTTTTTCAACGGGCGCTTCGGTATGTGTATAAGGCGATATCAATGGGGGAGAAAGAATTTCGTCAGCGTATTTTTTTGAATAGTGTTTCCATGAAAATGTTCCGGGCGTTGAGATAATGTGCATCAAGTGCTCTTTTTCAATGGAGGACGCATATTCGGCGGCATGAAGAAGCGTTTCTTTGCGTATTGCTATATCGGTATTATCTATGGAGCGCTCATAAATATCTGACAGGTAACCGAATGAGGCAAAGTACGAGGGAGCGATATTGATACGGACCCTTGGGGAGCGTTGCAAAATCATTGCAATACGGTTGCCGTATGTATCTTGTATGTGTTTCTCTAGCTTTTTTGATGCGTCTTCAGCATTTTTTGCCCACGCGTTTAGATGCGTTTCGTATGTATCGGTGCCGATATAAAAAGTTTTTTTGAGATGCGAGCCGAATGTTTCATCAAGAATTATCTCTTTTGGGTGCTTGGCAAAGAGCAAAGAAAACTCTTCCTGCATAATGCGTTTTTGTTTTTCTCCATAGATAAGGGGGACGACAATAGAAGAACGCGGATGCCCAAGGCGCTCCAGTTCGTCGTTTACCGCGAGTGCGAGTTCCGTGGTGCGCACATAAGGGCCCGTGCCATATGCAAAGTTGGTGATGATGTATGAATGAGGCGCCATATATTATTACTGCGGCAGTTGTCCCACTCCCAAGCCATCGTAGGTAATATGGTCAAAGTGGGCAAAATCCTGCGGCGCAAATACACTCCAGCCGTCTAAAAGAAGGCTTGGTGTGTTCATTGCCTGCGTCGCTTTATGGATATCTATATTTTTATATGAGTGGTGATTATTAAGCAAAAGAACACAATCCGCATTTTTAAATCCTGCGGCAAGGGAGGGTGCTATTTTTATTCCCAGTTTTTTTAGGTCGTATGATGTTGCCACCGGATCATACGCTACAATATTTTTATATGTACGCTGAAGCTTTTTTGTAATATCTACCGCGGTGGAGTTACGGATGTCGGATGTTTCCGGGCTTCCTTTAAATGCCATTCCCACAATAAATATTTTTGCATGTTTCGCAGATTTTTTATTTCGCTTGCAGAACGCGTGCACTTTCTCGTGGACAAAATCAACCATATGTTGATTTATCGCTCTGGAGACGAGCGGAAGCTGGGCTTTGTAGTTCACTTTTTTTGCTGATTCTGCAAAAATGTACGGGTCTTTGACCAGGCATGAGCCTCCCACTCCGGGGCTTGGGTAAGGAATTGGGTTCCGGGGGTAGCCCTCATTTGCTGCACGGATAATTTCCATCGTGTTCAAGTTCATGCGGTCGCATATCTGCGCTACTTCATTTGAGAACGAGAAGCTGATATCGCGGAATGTGTTATTAAGCAGCTTTACCGTTTCTGCCGCTTCCATACTGGATACGCTGATAATGGTATTTGTAAGAGGTTGGAAGAGTTGAGCGGTATAATCAAGGCTTTGTTTGTTGAGCCCGCCAATGACTTGCGGAAGTGTACGAAGTTCTTCAAGTGCTTTTCCTTGGGCGGTGCGTTCCGGAGCGAACGCGATGAAAAAATCGCGTCCCGCTTTTAATCCCGATTCTTTTTCAAGAATGGGGACCACAATATCGCGCGTCGTTCCTACGACAACGGTTGAACGGAGAACAATCAGGTCGTGGGCTTTGAGCGCTTTCCCCACTGCGTGAGCCGCGTTTTTAATGTATGACGATATCATATTATTTTTTTCATCAGTTGCAGTTCCAACGCAAATAATATAGATGTCGCTTTCATTTTTTGAGAGCGTTTTTTTAACAAACAGATTCTTATTGATGTGTTTTTTGAGGAGCGCATCAAGGCCTTTCTCATAAAAATGAGGAACCCCTTTTGTTAATTGCTTTACAACATGCGCGCTTGTATCAATACCAAACACCTTAATGCCGAGATCCGCAAAACTAAGCCCGAGAGTGAGGCCGACATACCCAAGCCCTATGATGGCGACATTTTTTGTTTTGAGTTCACTCCGTCGCCATAATTCAAACGGTGTTACCACGTCTTCAACGGCGCCATTTTCATGCACGATAACTATTTGATGATATTTGTTTTCTGTTGCGTTCCTATTTTTAAATTCGTGGTGAAGGTCTATAAGCATATCTTTCGGAAGAGACGCGCTTTTTACGGTAAGGGGATTTTTGGTCATGATGGACGAGACTGGCGTGGAGAGCGTGTGTCCGGCGAGCAATGCCTGGCGTATATCACCGTCAGTCACTACGCCTTTGAGCTTCTTTTTTTCGTCGACAATAAGACAAATACCCCAGGGGGCTGAGGGTCCGATTTTTTTTCCTTCCTCCATTTTTTTCATTGCATCTTTGATCGTATGGTGGGGGTGGAGAAGGATAGATTGTATGCGTTTATTCATGCAATTTCGTTACAATAACAGAGGTTTTGTATTATTATTTTTATACAAATTTGCTAATCCGTCAATTTTGACAAAAACGCCAAAAATGGTTTATTGTAAAGCATTATCTTCGTATGAAGACTGTTTTTCTTTTTATTTCAAACACCGTTCACACCTCCGATCTGTTACGGACGGAATACATCCATCACCTTGCGCGTACGTTCCGGGTTATTGTCTTTTTGCCCGATACGCTCTCAACCAATATATATCCTGTGATAAAAAATGTGACATATGAGAAGATGCCTATTGCGGATCTTCGTTTTTGGAATCGGATGAAAGAACTGCGCTTAACGCTCAATCGCGAAAACGAATCGTGGTATGAGCCCTTGGTAAACCGGCTACGCATCGATTTTCCCCACCGCAAAAGGCTCCGTTTTATTGCCAAGTTCATACACAAAGGCATTATCCGCAACGACACATTTACTTTTATTGAGGGCATACTGACCAAAAAAATGCCCGAGTTTGAGCGTGCTGTACAGGCGTATAAGCCAAGTTTGGTCTTAATGCCCACTCCCGGCCTTAAGCCGTTTGAAGCGCAGGCAGTTATCCAGGCGCGAAAATTCAATATCCCTACGGTTGCTATGAATTTCAGTTGGGATAACCTTACAACGAATTTTGGACATACAAGAAAAACAGATTATTTGATTTGTTGGAACCAAATGCAGTATGATGATGCGCTTTCTATTCACCGCTACACGCCCGACCATGTTTTTATTGGAGGGCCTATCCGTTTTGACTATTACTTTGATAGTTCTATTCCTTTGGTGGGGCGTGAAGATTTTTTACGGAGCAAGGGGCTTGATCCCCACAAAAAGACCATTCTTATTACGAGCGTTACCAAGGCGTATCCGTTTCAAGTGGAATTGCTCGGGCGGATTATTGCGCTCCGGGATTCAGGAAAAATAAAAGGATCGCCAAATATATTCTTTCGGGTCCACCCGCGCGATCTTATAGAAACCTATAGTGCATTCGCTAATACAGAACGGGTGTACATGGAAAAGGCGGGAGCCGAAATTTCCAATACGAACGGGAAAAAATACACCGAGATGACAAAAGAAGATCTTCTGAATTTAAAACACACGCTTATGTATGCGGATGTTAATGTGAACCATCGCTCTACGGTTACGATTGAGTGCTGTATTTTTCATACCCCTGTTGTAAATATTACATTTGATGATGTATATGGGATGATGTATAAGGAGCGCCATTACGAACCAGTGCTTCGGCATGGTGCGGCGGTGCTTGCGAAAACAGATGAAGAGCTTGCGGGCGCTATTAATGCGTATCTAGACAATCCTGCGCTTCACGAGACAAAACGCCAAACATTACTCCGAGAGTTTATCCCGCACCACGATGGGAAAAGCTACGAAAGAAACATTAATCTTATCGAGCGCATCGCAGCACTCACAGAGAAACAATAAATATGCTGTTGGGCGTCAATTATCACTATATTGGTGAAGAGAACGAATATCCGTATCCGGGGATTTACGCAACTTCGCCTGCGCACCTTACATCCCAGTTAGAATTGCTGGAGAGGCATTTTTCTTTTATGGGGGAGCGGGATTTGCTTAAAGTAATTGCGGGAGAGGCAGCACTCCCCGAGCGTGCTTGTATCGTAACTTTTGATGACGGAATGCAGAACCAATACGAACGGGCGCTGCCAATACTGGACAAACTCGGCATCCCCGCAGTTTTTTTTGTAAATGGGCTTCCATACGGGGAACAAAAAGCGATTTCTATCCATAAAATACATTGGGCGCGGGCTCATATGCCTCCGGAAACATTTTGGCAGAAGGTGCAGGATTATTTTCGGGATATAACCGGCGATATACTTGATCTTTCTCAATTGAGCGTAAGCGAGGAGGAGCTTCGGAAGCACTACTATTATGATGATCCGTATGTTGCGCGTTTAAAGTTTGCGCTTAATAAAGGATTTATATCCGCTGACATCCGGGAGCGCATAGTGGATAGAATATTTTTGGAGTTGGTGCAGAATGAGAAGGATTTTGTAAAAGAGTTTTATATGTCTCCTGAACAGCTTCGGCAATTATATAAACGCGGGATGCTGGGCATTCATACATATTCACATCCGGCTCTCTCATCAATCGATGAGGGGGTTATAAGGAAAGAATTTGATTTGTGCGTTGAAGCGCTTTCATCGGTGATACAAGAACATCCTTTCCGTCTATCAAGTGTCTCATACCCGTACGGCAATGCCGAGGTAATCCCCGCATCAATTCCTAACATAGGGGAGTCGCTTGGGTTTCAGCTCGGCTTTACGATGGAGCGGAGCTTTAATAAAGCTCTTTCTCATCCGCTGTTATTATCGCGACTGGACACAAATGATGTCATTGGAGGGAGGGCGCCGTATTTTTCTATAAAAGACGATGGTTCTATAGCGATGCTTAATCCTAGGATGACGATGTATCGTCATGAATATTTTCGAGAATGAGCAATACAGCACAACAACGAGGAAAAGATCTCTTTTTCACCGAAAGAATGCTCGCATCAGAATCATATGCGACCATTTCCCGCGTCATTGTGCGGGTACTTGCTCTTGGGATTAGTTTTTTTATATTATCATCCCTCTCACCGTATGAGTACGGAGCATACCAGCTGCTTATTGTGACATATGCATTTTTTTCGGCGTTTGTTGGCTGGGGAGGGGGCGTTATCGGTAATGATATTTTTCGGTTTTTTGGGGAAGGAGATGACGCGCGCGCAAAAAAATTATTCCATGAGCTCGCGTTATATCGGTTTATATCGGGAGTGTTGATATGGGCGGGAGTATTTTTTGGAGCATCCTTATTGTCTTTTCGGTTCGGGGAAGAGTTTATCGGCATCATGCGGTTGCTCTCTTTTCTTTTTCTTCATGATATCTTTTTTGATCTATGCAAACTCTTGGTTCGCGCGCGCTTGTTTTTCCGCGCCATTGCGGTGCGTTCTAATGTTAACAAACTTGCACAACTCATAGCGCTTGCGGTGTTTTATTTTACCGCGCATATCGGTATACGCGAGGTGGTTCTTTCGGAGATAATCGGCGCATTTGTCGGGCTTGCAACAATGGTCCCGCTCGCATTGAAGGCGTATGCTCCCTGGCGAAGCATCGCGTCTGCAAAAGAGCGGTTTATGATGTTCGGTATTTTCCGCTCGTACGGAAAATGGAATCTGTTTCGCCCGCTTATCAATAACACATCGGATCTTGTTCAGCCATGGATAATCAAGGTTCTTTTAAGCACAGAGGTGCTCGGTCTTTTTGTTGTCGCAAAAAGCATTATTGGCATGGTAAAAGACTTTTTCCCAGTAAAGTCATTTGTGACACTTATTCCGCTTGTAGGGAGCGACGCAGTCCGCCAGCAAAGGATTTTTACATACGGTACAAAATATATGTTTTTACTGTCGCTTGTTCTTGCGGGCGGCGCGCTTATTGTGTTCCCGCCGGTTATTAGAATATTTTTTGAGCAATATACCCCCGCCCTCCCATTCTTTTATATTTTGCTTTTCAATGTTCCCATCATAGCCTTTGGGTCGCTCCTGGGGTCATATCTTGTGTATTTACGCAAGCAGAAGTTTTTATTTGTAAAAAGCGCTTTGAATGAGACCTTTATATTTGTTTTTTATCTCGTGTGTATACCGCTTATCGGTATTTGGGCGCTTCCATTGGAGCGTATCGTAACGCCGTTAGTTATCTTGCCACTTATTTATTTTTATCTTCGGCGATATAAGATTTCTATCCAATTTGAGTGGAAAAAATTATTCTCTTTCGGAGAAGAGGACAAGGTTTTTTTGCGGACTATCATTTCGCTTTCCTCGGGTTTTCTAAGGAAGGTCGTTCGTGTATAATAAAAAACGCTTATGTCCCGAGATAAACGCGCAAATATCAAAAAAACCGTTTTTATTTCAAGCTTTCATCCGTTCATATCGCGCAACATTCTTGCAACGGATGTACTGCGCTTTCTTTCGGAGAATGGAAATGTCCGGGTTGTTCTTTTTGTGCTTCATTACAAAAAGGATTATTTTGAAAAACACTTTTCATATCCGAATGTAATAATAGAGAGCATCGCCATGCCTTCTCCCTCCGGCAATTTTGCCACTCTTGCGTGCAAGCGTATCTCAAAATTTGTTCATCATACGGCATCGGTGCGCCTTGAGCGGAAATTGAAGTGGAAGCAAGAGGGGAAATTCTTTTATTGGCTGGGGATGTTTGCGCTCGAACCACTCTTCCGTTTTCGTTTTATGCGTTCGTTTCTGCGATTTATAGATTTTCATACCGCGTACAAGGGAAGATTCAAGCCGTATTTTGAGAAATACAATCCTAATCTCATATTTGCCACTGATTTATTAAATGAACGGGATGTGGAGCTTATTCATGAATCAAAACGCTATGCCGTTCCGGCGTACGGAATGGTCCGTTCATGGGACAACCTAACACTCCATGGCTTAGTGCGCGCCATGCCTGATCACCTGGTGACCGCGACCTACCGGTTGCGTGATGACGCACTTCGCTTTCATGATTTTGAGAATAAAAATATAACCGTTGTAGGGATTCCTCATTATGATAAATATTTCCGCGGCCCAAAGCTTTCGCGTGATGAGTTTTTCAAAAAAATCGGCTTTGATCCGGCAAAAAAAATGATTATGCACGCAGTTATCGGGGATCAATATATACCTGACAATGATACCGATCCATATGTATTGGGTATATTGAGCACAATGTCCGAACAGGTCTATGTGCGTTTCGCCCCTACTATTCCTACGAGACAGTTGCAAGGCCAAAAGCCTTATCCAAACATGTACTTTGATAAACCCGGCGTGGTATTTCGCGATGATGTAGAGGGGGATAGAGAGATCAGCATTGAAGACGACGATAATCTCATGTGCGCGATATATTATAGCGATGTAGTAAGCTGTGGGCCGTCTTCCATTGCGCTAGACGGCGTATTTTTTGATAAGCCTGTTGTGATCGCCGGATTCCACTCGCGTCCTCGGGGGTATTTTGAGGGAGACCACCGGTGGGATTATAATCATTACGCGCATCCCGTCGCGCTTGGCGCCATTCGTTTAGCAAAAACAAAAGAGGAATATATAAGCGCTCTTCATAATTACATGAAAGACCCATCGCAAGACAAAGAGGCGCGTAAAGAATTCCGAGAGGCGTGTTGCGGTATTATGGACGGCAAATCCGGGGAGCGGCTCGCAAAGTTTTTAATTATTGCTTCGGGGGCATAGTTTATGGGGCATTTTCGTTACTATATTAAAATGTTGTATTGGCGATACTCTGCGTTTCGTATGCGCCGCTTTAAGCGCCTTTTTGATAGCCGTCCGGCAGATGCGTATTCTCCAAAATGGCATAAGTTATGGAATCTGTATTGGAGAATAAAGAAATACAAGCCCGAAACAGTAGTGGAGTTTGGGAGTGGATGTTCAACTATTATTATTGGACAGGCGTTGTATGAGAATAGAAAAGGACATCTTTTTGCGTATGATGAAAGCGAAAAATGGAAAAAGGTTACGGAAAACTCTTTGCCTGCTCATGTAAAAAACTTTGTTACCGTTTTCTATGCGCCGAAAAAGGAAACCGAATACCAGGGAGTCCAAGGATTTTATTTTGATGGCGATGTTAAGCATGCCGATTTTGTTTATCTTGACGGACCCGAACTTTTGCCTGATAGATTGGTCGCGGTAGATATTCTCCTTATGCAAAATCGACCGACATATATAGTAGTTGATTCCCGGAAATCAAATTGTAATTTTCTTAGGCAGCATCTTTCGGGGCACGCGTTTTCTTTTAATTGGCTTAACAACCAGTCATTATTCATAAAAAAAGAAGGATAAGATTAGCCTTCTTTTTTTCTTTTTAGTAGTTCTTCTGCGGTTAAGAAATCAATTTCGGTATCTATGTCAATCGCTTCTTCTTTTGGTATAAGATGGTAGCGCACATATTTGCCGGCCATCTCTTTGTTTTCTACTAATGTTTTCCATCGAAGCGCGATGACATCCACATGCGCATAGGCTTCGGGGAATGATTGGCGGGGGAGATTGTGCGCGTCTTTGAGGCCCGTATACTCTTCCAGGAAGAAAGGTTCAATATAATTGCCGTTTAGGCGCCATAATTTATAGGGATGCTTGTTCGCCTTTGTGACTGTTCTTGAAGAGTCAGCGCGCGGGTCATCCAATAAAAGCTTGATGCAGGCATCTATGTGTTCGGGCGTGCATAGCGGGGTGGTTGGTGGAAGACGCAGAATAATATCTGCTTGCCAGCCTTCGTGTTCCTTAAGCCATGTTGCCGCGTGATACAAAAAATCAAAGTCGGGAATATTGTCTCCCGCGAGTTCTTTCGGGCGCAAAAATGGAACTTCTGTGCCGTATTGCTTACCGATATCCGCGTATGCTTGAGAGTCGGTAGAAAGGACAACGCGGGGGGCGTGGATTGATTTTTTTGCTGCCTCAATTATCCATGCCATGAGTGGTTTGCCTGCAAGCGGTTTGATGTTCTTATCGGGTATGCCTTTAGAACCAGAACGCGCGCCCACCACTCCAAGTACCCGCAGCCCGTTTTGTTGTTTCATATGGTTATTCCAACAGGTTTGAATTTTTGTGTCAAATACTTTATGCTAATTCCATGAACAATAGGATAAAACTTATTGTCACTCTTGGTCCGTCAACGAAAAATGAATCGGATCTCAGGCGCCTTAAGGATAACGGGGTTGATTTTGTGCGCGTAAATATGTCCCATTCAAGCATCGAGGATCTTGAATATTTTGTTGCGCTCGCGCGTAAGGTCGGCATCCCGTTTATTATTGATACCGAAGGCTCGCAAATCCGCTCAGACATGATCGCGCATGATGCGGCATATCTTGAAAAAGGACATATGATTAAAGCGTATGCTGTTCCGACGGTTGGCGATGCGCATTCGTTTTCGTTGCGGCCAGGCCATATTTTGGGTCAGCTCGCGGTCGGAGATATATTGCGTGTCGGGTTTGATTCTTTGGCGTTGTGTGTATCCGATGTTACGATGCTTGCGGAAGGATATATTGTTTTGCGGGTGCATGAAAGCGGGGTATTAGGAAGCAATAAAGGAATTGCTGTGCATTCTTCAGCCCAAAAACAGTTTAATCTTCATCCGTTAACAAAGAAGGACCACGAATCTATCGCGATCGGACTGCGGGAGCAGATTGGACATCTTGCTGCCTCTTTTATTCGTTCCGGAGAGTATGTGGACGCTATGCGAAAGGCGTCAAACAATTCTATGAAGATTATCTCAAAGGTAGAATGCGCTGATGCATTACTGCATATAGATGACATAATAAAAAGATCGGATATGATCTTGATAGACAGGGGAGATTTGAGCAAGGAAATACCCGTTGAAAAAATACCATTTGTGCAGAAAATTATACTCAAAAAAGCTCGCGAGGCAGGCAAAGAGGTTTTTGTGGCAACAAATCTTTTGGAGACAATGGTTGAGAAAAGAAGCCCGACGCTTGCGGAGGTGCACGACATTGTAACAACGGTGCGTGACGGTGCGGCAGGCGTTACATTGTCAGCGGAGACCGCTATAGGAAAACATCCCATAGAAGCAGTTATGACCATGAATAGAATTTTAAAACATGCATCGTTGGTTCTTGAACATTACCCCGATAAGCATAAGCATGATGAATTAGCCAGGCATTTGGAACAAATAGGGTATCTTGTAAAACATCATGACACGTGATCCCATAATTTTTCTTCATATCGTGAAGGGGGGTGGCGTTACATTCCAGCGGGTCATCGCACGCGCATTTCCAGAGCGGGCAGCAGTACGCACAAAACTTCTTGAGGACGGAACGATGTGGGGGTTTAGCGGCCTTTCACAGCAGGAAAAGGATTCTATTAAGTTTTTATGGGGGCATATTCCTTTTGGAGCGCATACGTATTTTTCAAGGCCTGTCAATTATGTCACGATGCTCCGCGAGCCTATTTCGCGGGTTGTTTCATTTTATTACGCAGCACAAGAAAAAAAAGCATCGCCGTACAAGGCGGATCAAATGGCAAAAGACATTTCACTGCGCGAATTTATTGAAAGTGATGTCGCTATGGTTTCTAATTTTCAGACCCGCATGATTGCGGGAGAAGACATAATGGGCTATGCGAAAGCGGTTCCAATTGATGCGCGCGCGCTTGAGACGGCAAAGAAAAATATAGATGAACATATTGTATTTTCGGGCGTTGTTGAACAATTCGATGAATCTTTGCTTTTGTTGAAAAAAGCGCTGGGTATCCGTCGGGTGTATTATGCGCGGGCGAATGAAAACAAAGCCCCGCGATATAGCAAAGAACGAACACGAATCCCCGAATCTTTGATCGTTCGTATAAAAGAAAAGAATCAATTAGACATACAGCTGTATCATTATGTTCGTGAGCGTTTCGAAAGAGAGAAAAAAGCATATGGCTCCGAATTTACGCGTGATCTTGCGCGTTTTAAAAAATGGAACAAGTGGTATCAGGCATTGCGATTGAATAAGGCAGAAACAACATTACAAAAAATTTTTAATCTCTAATTACACAATGTCCAAGAGAATAACCCTTTGTAATAATTGTGTAGCTCGCGATTTTCATACGCTCTTAACCTTTCGGGGGAATGAGGGGTACGACTTTTTAGGCGACTCCTTTGATGTTGTTGTGTGTAAGCGTTGCGGGCTTTGTTTTTTGCATCCGCGGCCTGCCGCATCAGCGTATGCGGCATATTACAGCGGAGGACTTGGCTCTAGAAAAAAGCGAAATAACACACTATCAAAAGAGAGTATATTAGATAAAAAGCGATACCAAGAGTGGTATGCGGATTGGGTGGTGCGGCATTGGGGCCTTCCTAAAACCGCATCCGTATTAGAGGTGGGATGCGGTATGGGCGCATTTTTATATTTTTTAAAAGAACGCGGATATGAGAACGTATCAGGTGTTGAGATGGGAGAAGAAGCGGCGCAGAAAGCACAAGATGTGTTTGGGGTTCCGATAACTGTGGGTGATTTTTTCTCCCAAGCATATTCTCCGGGGTCATATGATGCGGTAGTTGGTATTGCTTTAATTGAGCATATGCTTGATCCGAGGGCGGCGATAAAGCGCATGGGGGAAGCGTTAAAGCCCGGCGGCGTACTGTATTTGAATACTCCCGACTTGTATGGCATGACATTTCGCAAGCAATTTTTTAAATTTGTGCATACATATTATTTCACCTCGGTAACACTCTCAAGCCTGCTTGAGCAGGAGGGTTTTGAGGTGGAACGCATGCTTTCCGTGCCACTTTTAAAAAGGCATTCAAACATCTTTTTTCCGGAAAATTGCATTCCGGGCGAGATACACATTATCGCGAAAAAAACAGGCATTAAAAAAACGTTCAAAAAAGAAAAGCATCAAGACATCGTTCGGTTGTGTTCGTCTACAAAAATAAAAGAACTTCCATACCTGGCTGCAAACAAACTATTTTTGAATAAATACGCGGGCCCGTTACGGACATTGCGGGCGCGGTTCCGGGATGCTTACAAAAAAAATCCTAAAAGCGAGATGAAAGAATTTTTTGAAACAATATAATTATGTGTGGTATTGCAGGCATTATTCATAGGGATAATTTTGCTCCTTCAGAGGAGCAGCTCAATACGATGGTGCGAAGCCTTGAGCATCGGGGTCCTGATGACGAGGGAACATATATGCGTGAAAATGTGGCGCTCGGTCATAGGCGGTTGAGCATTTTGGACCTGTCTTCGGCGGGGCACCAACCTATGGCATCTGCCGACAAATCATGCTGGATTACATATAACGGAGAGGTGTATAACTATCTGGAGATAAAAGAGGAGCTGAAGGATGTGTCATTCAAAAGCACGAGCGATACCGAGGTTATTTTGCATGGATATCAAAAATGGGGACCGGCTGTTGTTTCGCGGCTGAACGGGATATTCGCGTTTGCCATCTGGGATGAGCGAAAAAAAGAACTTTTTGCGGCTCGCGATCATCTCGGCGTAAAGCCGTTTTACTACGCGATGGAGAACGGCGTATTGTATTTTGCTTCAGAGATAAAAGCGTTGCTTGCCGCGGGCATTAAGACGCAGCCGAATGATAAAATAATCTATGATTATCTCGCGCGCGGTTATTATCAGCACTCGCACGAAACTTTTTTTAAAAACATTTTTCAATTACCGGCAGGCACAACGCTTCGTTGGAGGGATGGTCATATTACGATACAACGATACTGGGATCTTGCCGAGCGGGTTAACGCCGTATCCTCACTCCCGGAGGGAGATGTGTCTGAGCGTTTTTTGCACTTATTCAAAGACGCGGTTACGCTTCAGCTAAGGAGTGATGTTCCGATAGGCATTCAGCTTTCCGGCGGGTTTGATTCTTCCGCGATTACCGCAATGGTGAATAAAGTATCGCAGGGGCAGAAGAATTTCCATCTTTTTTCTCATATTTACGGCGAGCATCAAGATATAGAAAAGCCCTATATGCAGGCGCTTGCCGATGGGCTCGGATGGCATGTTAATTTTATAGAGATACGGCCGCATCATATGGCGGAACTTGCGGAACGCGTACTATGGCATCAAGATGAGCCATTTCCTGGACTGCCCACTTTCGGACTCCATATGGTCGCTGAGCATTGCAAGAGGCAGGGTATTCCCGTTGTGCTGGGTGGTCAAGGAGGAGATGAGATTGGAGGAGGATATGAGTATTACATGGGGGCGTTTTTGCTTGATGTTATGCGTGAGAAGGGAGGGGAACAGGCAAAAAAAGAACTAATGCGGTACGGAGAATCACATGCGTTTGCCGGAGCGGAGGAACATATGAATTTTTTTATGAACACGCTTTCATCATATTTGTACGGGGGGACTTCCGCGGATGGAACGGCATTTACGCATGCGCACGCGTTACGCAGCGAGTTTTTGCGAACACACGCCTCCCGGCTTGAATTTGAAAAGCCCTTTGTGTCTCATTTTAGGAATATGCAATATCGCGACATATTATACACAAAGTTACCCCGCATTTTGCATAGCGCGGATAGAGCAGCCATGGCGTATGGTGTTGAACAGCGCGTCCCCTTTGTTGATTATCGTTTGATAGAGTACGGCTTATCATTGCCGGGCGAGCATAAAATACGGGACGGAGAACAGCGATATTTTATGCGTAAAGCGTTCCGCGATCTTATACCGGATATGGTGCGCAATGCCCCGAAGCGCGCGGTTCCATCGCCGCAACGCGAATGGTTTAAAAAGGACCTTACTTCGTGGATATACCCCATCCTCGCTTCAAAGTCTTTTGCTGAGCGCCCTTACTTTAATCAAAGCGCGGCTCTTGAAGAATACGGGAGATATTGTCATGCGGAACATAACCCGAATTCGTTTCATATCTGGCAGTGGGTGCATTTGGAGCTGTGGTTACGGAAATATTTTGAGTGATATATCCTAATCTCTAACTATCAATCTTTTATTGTTTCCGACAATGAGAATAATTAAAAAAATAAAAAGACGAATAGGATACGAAATAAAACGAACAGTTCGTTTACTTGGGTATGAGTTGTTTTCTAAGAAAAAAGGATATAATTATATTCCCGGGATTTTTGGCGCGGATACTTGGCGCTTGATGGACATTCGGGAATCTGAGCCATTCGGGCGCTTAGCGGAAGAAGTTTCTCGTGAAGGAAGAACCTTGTTAGGCCATGATAGGCTATATACGATATATCAGGCGATTGAAAATGCCGTAAAAAATTCTGCCGGCAAATTTTGTATGGCAGAAGTGGGGGTATATAGGGGTGGAACAAGTAAATTTATGACGAAAGCAGCCTTGTTTTTTTCTGAGGATGCAGAAATGTATAGCATAGACACATTTGAGGGCCATTCTGCAAAAGACATCGCACCCATAGACAGCAATACGCACAGCGCGGGCAAATTCAATCACGCGTCGCACGAAGATGTTAAAAAATATCTTTCAGGGTTGCCTATAACAGCAATAAAAGGAAGAATAGAGGATGTGAGCCACACCACGGCAGATAAAAAGTTTAATGTTGTGCATATTGATACCGATTTATACGGACCCACAAAATACTCTTTGGGATTTTTTGGAAAGCGATTAGCGACGGAGGGGGGGGGTCATTATTGTAGATGACGCATTATCAAACACATGCCCCGGTGTAAAGCAGGCGATTGATGAATATGTTGATGGAAATAAACATGTAAGGAAGTTTTTTCTTCTTACGAATCAGTGTATATTATTGTTTTGATGTTATAGAAATGTTGTATCATATTTATAAAAAAATAAGAAAAAAAATTACAGGACGTGATGCGATAGCACGACTTAAATATTCACCAAGCATTATTGGGTTATTTAAGAAAGCTAATTTAAAAATAATGGATATAGGAGGCAGGGGGGGTGCATCAAAATTATTCCACGGATTTGAATCATGTATGGATTTGTCTATTTCCGAGCCGGATTCTGTCGCACGAGAAGATTTAAAAAAAATTCTTAAAAAAGAGGGGTGGAGGAAAGCAATAGTTATTCCCGAGGCAATTTTTTCAAAAGAGGGGGAGGCAACACTTTATATTACGCGCCAGCCCGGGCTTTCTTCGCTCCTTGAGTCTGATAGAGACTCCCTCTCTCTCTTTAATGTTGCGCATTCTAAATTTGATATTGTGGGGGAAGAAAAGGTAAGAATTATTTCTCTTGATAACGCTGCGTCTCGTTATGATTGCAAGGATGTCGCATTTTTAAAAATTGATACGCAGGGAACAGAGCTTGATATTTTAAAATCAGGAAAAGAAATGCTGCATTCCGTTGTTGTAATTGCTATTGAATCGGAATTTGTTTCTTTATATAAAAATCAATCGCTTTTTTCTGATGTTCATGCGTTTCTTACAGAAAAAGGATTTCGTCTTATTGAAATAGAACCAAAACGAAGGGGGAGAGGCGGGTTTGCTTTTAAAAAATCAAAAAAAGAAATTATGTGGGCGGATTGCTTGTATGTGCGTGATAAAAATAACGATGGCTCCGAACTTTCTTCTTTGCAGAAGATTCGCCTTGGGTCTTTGATGATGTTATACGGATATTTTAGTTTCGCCTTGTTTTTGTTGAAGGACAATGTTGATAATATCCTTTATGAGTCTTTAAAGAAGGATATTGAGAATTTTTAGAACAGAATATTATATTCAAAAAACCAAAAAGACCCCGCGCACGGGGTCTTTTTGGTTGGATTGCAGTTATATTAATCTATCTCATTTGCTAAAAGGTAACTTCCCTGGATAACAGAAAGTGCCGCTGCGTTTGATTGTGCTTGCGCCCATTTAAAAATGACATCTCCGTCTACAGAGCCCATCTGGATGGTCCCGTTAATGGCGATCATCGAATCAGTGTCCTTAGCTAATGCTATTCGATCGCTCGTGATGTCTGCAGATCCTGTTCCTTGAAGTATATCCGAATTGCTCAAACTCCCGCTTGTGGATACAAATCCTATATCGGCTACGGCCCCTGCAGGAATGTTAAATGCTATTTTTAGATCTGGGGCGGCAGCAGTGGTGCTTGCGAATATTGCCCCGCTTACAATATATGTTTTTCCTGCTTCCAGGTCAATCAATTGAAGCTCGCTATCGTTTGACAGCGTTGTATCGTTTGTAATTGTTTCGGTTGTTGATTTGAATACCTGCAAATCCTGTGTTGGGGGGTTAGATAGTCCAGGAATATCCGTTGAGAATACGGGGCTATTATTTGCCGTTAAGGTGTTCCCATTCGTCGTTTGATCGGTATAGTCATTATTGAGTTTCCAATAAGATACAAGATTTGTTTCGTTTCCTACGAGCTCTGATTGGTAGTTGTTTGATATTTCGCTGTTGATTCTAATATCGCTCCATACCCGCACGTCATCTATCAAGCCATCAAAATAACTATTTGTTCCTTGATGCGATCCGATTCTAAATGTTGAATTGCTATTATAGATTGATGTCTTTGAAGCAGCATCAGTTCCTATGCTTGTACCGTTATGAAAGAACTCTGCACTCGCCGCGGAGGCATCCCATGTCATAGCGACATGATACCATTGGCCAGTATTTAAAGAACCAGCAGCGACTTGGTATGTGTCAAAGTTTGTTCCATCGTCCGAAACCTCGAATTCTTGCATCAGCGTTGATCCATTCACAATAAAACTCCAATGATAAGAAAGATTGGGCACACTGTTCCATTTGCCAAGGATTTCATATCGCGTTCCGTCACCGGAAGGAATGGTTTCAAATTTAACCCATGCTTCAAAAGTTAAATCTCCTGATAAATCTAATCCCGTTTGACTGCCATCTGTAATTGACAGGTACTGGCTAGAGCTTGCTTTCAGGTCAACAGAGTGACTGTTTGCCGCATCTACAAAGTCATAGAAGAGGATGAGCGAGATACCGAGCGCCACAACTAAAAAACCCGCTATGAATTTTGCGCTTAGCGCATTTGATTTTATTCTGTTCATGTTGTTTAATTTTTTCTAATGATAATGCTCGACCTTTTTTAAAATATATAGCAATATTTTTTTTTCTTAAAAGCGGATTTCATACTATGCAACAGAAAATGATTTTTATAAATAAACTCCCTAATGCGCATTTTTCTTGTAAAGAAAAGCATGTGTTTATATGATATGGGGTATGCAAAACCTCATCTTTCTTCATATCGCAAAAGTGGGCGGGATGACATTCCGTGCCATTATTGCGCGGCAATTTCCTAAGGATGCAGTTTTTTTGACATACGGCGGGACAGAAAAAGACATACGGGCGCTTGCCGGATTGCCGGAAGAACATCGTCAGCGCATCCAGTGTGTAAGCGGGCACATGCCTTTTGGCGTTCATGAGTACTTTTCGCAGCCGTTTGGATACATAGCCTTTATACGTAATCCTGCCGATCGTATTCTTTCCGAATATTATTACGCGCGGGGGAGCGCTCGCTCCGGCCATTACGCGCATACAAAGATGGCAACAACGCCTCTTCGACAATATGTGGCGGAGGGGGGCGTATCTGTCTCAAATTTCCAGACGCGTGTTCTCGCGGGTCAAGTCGCAAGCGGTATTACCCGGTGGGATACTTTGCCCATGCCCGGTGACGCCTTGGCTCGAGCAAAAAAGAATATCCATGATCATTTCGCGTTTGTTGGTGTGGTTGACCGCTTTGACGAATCTTTATTGGTATGCAAAAAGAAGTTCGGCTGGGATGATGTTCGTTATATTTTGGCCAATGTTACCAAAGAGCGCCCCCGGCGGGAGACTACCGCGATTGATGTTATGCAGATAATACAAAAGAACAACACGCAGGACGCGGAATTATATGCATACGCGAATGCATTGCTTGATGAATCTATTAGAGAATATGGGCCTTCGTTTACGCGCGACTTGAAACTTTTTCGTTTGCGGAATAAAATGTTTAGGACATTTGAACACCCTTTAAAAATCAAATACAAGCATATACGATACCGCGTCGCAAAAGCATGCGGCTTCGGGGGAAAGGAGAATATAGTTGCTTAAAACAATTCTAATAACGGGCATTCGGGGAGCCGGAGGCGGCTCTTTTGCCGAATATGTGTTGGAAAACCATCCGGGCATTGATGTACACGGGCTTGCGCGATGGAGAAGTGGGGCAGAAATAAGAGACATTCAGGGCGTTACCACGCACGAATGCGACCTGCTTGATTTTGGAGCAATTACCTCCGTGATCCAAGGCGTAACACCTGATGCTGTTATTCATTTTGCCTCGTATGCAGATGTGAAGGCATCATTTAGTAATCGTCTTGCGGTGCTTGAGAACAATATCATGGGCACAGCGAATTTGTTTGAGGCGCTGCGGCAGCATTGTCCGGAAACAATCGCGCACCATATTAGTACATCCGAAGTCTATGGATGTGTTACGCAAGCAGACATACCGATAAAAGAGTCTTGTCCGTTTCGCCCGGCAAGTCCCTATGCAGTGTCAAAGATAACGCAGGATTTTTTGGCAGAATTGTACTGGCGCGTAGATGGAATGAAGATAATACGCAGCCGGATGTTTTCATACATGAGTCCGCGCAGAGGCGATTTATTTGCAACATCGTTTGCGCGGCAAATTGCACTCATTGAGCAGGGCAAGAAGAGGGAATTAGTCCACGGAAATCTTGATTCCATACGAACTATTCTTGATCCGCGCGACGCAATGGAGGCGTATTGGCTTGCAACGACAAAGGGGCATTCTGGAGAAGTATATAATATTGGGGGAGATGCTTCCTTGCCGGTGGGTGATTTTTTGAAGCTTCTGATATCATATGCTTCTTGTGCTATACCAACACGCCTTGATTCTGACTTACTGCGTCCGGTTGATGTGACATTGCAAATTCCCGATACAACGCGTTTTAAAAAACTGACCGGCTGGCAGCCCCGCTATATGCTTGCCGAAACCGCCGAATATATGCTCTTCCACGCACGAGAATGGGTAAAAAAACAGTAAACAATGGTCCGCTGCGCTTTGACGCGGCGGATTTTTTTGTTATAACAGAGTGGATATAGGCAGTAAGGAGACGAACATTGAAAACACGCTACCCGTTAGCAGAACAGGTTATTAATACTGAAGACATAGATGCGTTGCGGGAATGGCTCGGAACGTATCCTCGCCTTACAAAAGGAGAAGAAACAGAAGCGTTTGAACGCGAATGGGCAGGGCACATGGGAAGCAGGTTTGCGGTTTTTGTGAATTCCGGCTCGTCGGCAAATTTGCTTGCCGCGTATGCCGAAGCGTATCTTGCCGGAGACGCAGGAACACGCAATAAAAAAGTCATTGTCCCCGCAACCGGTTGGCCGACGAGCATAGCTCCATTTATGCAAGCAGGGTTCCAGTCGCTTATGTGCGGCACGAACAAAGAAGATTTCGGGTACGATTATAATCAGCTGGAAGATACGCTAAAACGGCATAGTCCGTTTTATGTCGTGCTTGTGCATACGCTCGGTGTTCCTGCCGATATGGATATTATCCGCGCGTTGCAGGATGCCTACGGATTTTGTCTCGTATTGGAAGACGCGTGCGCGTCGTATGGCGCGACATATCGCGGCGAGCCAGTCGGTTCAAGCGGAAGCATGTCTTCCTTTTCGTTTTATTTCGGCCATCAGCTTTCCACTATAGAAGGCGGCATGATATGCACGCAAAACAAAGAGCTGCACGATATGTTGATGATGCTCCGGAGCCACGGATGGCAGAAAGACCTGATGCGGAAGGATCAGCTCGCGTTGTTTGCCAAATACGGACCAGATTCGTTTTATGACCCGTTTTTGTTTGTTGTGCCCGGTTTCAACGTGCGCGCGACAGACATCCAGGCATTTCTGGGGCGCAGGCAGATACAAAAGGCAAAAGACATATTTGCTATTCGTAATCGTAACCATGTTCTGTATGCTCGTTCTCTTAAAACTGTGTCACGCCAGACATGGGGAGAAGAAAAAGAACCTTGCAGTATTCATTTCTGCGCGGTCGCTCAAAGCAGAGAGCATCGCAGGCGGATACTTGAAGCGCTTACGAGACATGGCATTGAATCGCGCGTATTTTCTGCGGGAAACCTCGGACGCCATCCGTTCTGGACTGAGCGTTACGGCGAGTTTCGCCACCCGGTCTCTGATTGGCTGTATAATCGCGGCTTCTTTTTGCCGAATAATGAGTCGCTCACCGAAAACGATATCAAATGTATATGCGAGGTGGTAAACAATGTCGACATATAAAACGCACGTACTGGTAACGGGCGGGGCAGGATATATCGGCTCCATCCTTGTACCGGCACTGCTTAAAGAAGGCTATAAAGTAACAGTCATTGATGTATGTCTCTATGGGCAAGCATCATTACTCGATGTGATGCACGAAAAAGTATTACATGTCGTATATGGCGATGTCCGTAACGAACAGCTTATAGCAAAGCACATTCGTAATGCGGATATTATAATTCCGCTCGCAGCGCTTGTGGGCGCGCCGTTATGCGAGAGACTCCCGCTTGAGTCCCAGGCAGTCAATGTAGATGCCATACAAACAATATTACGCTTGCGCAGCAGGGGACAGAGTATATTGTTTCCCACAACGAATAGCGGATACGGCATAGGAGAAGAAGGCATACATTGCACTGAAGAAACGCCGCTTCGCCCGGTATCATTGTATGGACGTCAAAAGGTAGAAGCAGAACGCTTGATACTTGAATCCGGTGATGCAATCACATTCCGTTTTGCAACGGCGTTTGGCATTTCTCCGCGCATGCGGCTTGATCTCTTGGTAAATGATTTTGTGTATCGTGCGGTGCGCGACCGGTATATCGTTCTTTTCGAGGCCGGCTTTAAACGCAACTATGTCCATGTCCGCGACATAGCGCGTGCATTCCTGCACGCCATTGCGCATTTTGATGATATGAAAGACGAACCGTACAATGTCGGATTATCGAACGCCAACCTGAGCAAGCGGGAATTGTGCGAAGAGATAAAAAAACAGGTTTCTGATCTGTATGTGGCGGAATCGGATATCAATGAAGACGAGGATAAGCGGAACTATATTGTAAGCAACGCAAAAATTGAGCACACGGGATTCTATCCGGAGATATGCTTACAGGAAGGTATCTCGGAGCTCATCAAAGGATATCAATTCATAAGGAATGAGATATTCTCTAATGTATGATGCAAAACTCCATGCCATAGCATGGAGTTTTTTTGTTCCGCTAAACGGCTAACACGGGGGTGTGAGCCGTTTATTTGACCGCAAAAGAAAGTTGTTTTTTGCATATTTTTGTGTACAATAGGCAGTGATTTACCTTAAAAATACAAAGGAGAACTGTAATGGGGAAATACACCGGACAGACTGTTTTGGTCACGGGCGCAACACAAGGGGTTGGCAAGGCGATTGCGGAAGCATTCGCAGAAGCAAATGCGTATGTTATCGTCTGCGGCCGCAACGAAGTGCGCTTACAGAATACAAAAAAGCAATTATTACTCAAAGGGGCGGCAGCTGTGTTTTTGTATGCGTTTGATTTTGCTGATGCAGAGGGCGCGAAGAAGGCGCTTAGCAACATACAGAAAGATCATAAAAGGATAGACATACTGGTGAATAATGTGGGTGATCCGTCGCCGTTCGGGAATTTTTTTGAACTTTCGGATGAGGATTGGACGCGTTCCTACGAAATAAATTGTATGAGTATGGTTCGTATGGTGCGCGGTGTCCTACCCTGTCTCTGCCAGTCTCACACGGGACGCATTATCAATATAGCGTCCATGTCGGCGGTAGAACCAGGCATGTATAATCCGCATTATGTCGCGGCAAAGGCGGGGATGGTTGCGGTAAGCAAATACCTTTCCCGTGCACTTGCCGATAAAAACATTCTGGTAAATGCAATATGTCCCGGAACGCTCACAGGTGATGCCTGGGAGCGCAATATTCGGGACTTTGCGGATCGGCATTCATGCGGGATAGGAGAGGCGCGTTCGATTATGGAAGAACAAGAAAAAAAGAAAGTGCCGCTTGCGCGCATGGGTTCGCCTGAAGATGTAGCGCGTCTCGTGCTGTTTCTCGCGTCCGATGCAGCTGACTTTATAACCGGCGAGTGTATTTGTCTGGATGGCGGGAGAGGGAGGTCGGTGCTATGAAAAGAAAAAAGGTTCTTGTAACAGGCGCGTCGGGATTTATTGGAAGAAATATTTTTGAAGTATTATCCGTACGCGATGAGCTGGAGGTATATGGGACATATTTTTCTTCGGAGCCTGAACATAAGGAGCGCTTTATACAAGCTGACTTGCGGGATCGCAACACTATTTTTGAGATCACGCGTGGCATGGACATGGTTATTCATGCAGCAGCGATAACGTCGGGTGCCGCGGATATTGTTTCGCGTCCGTTCATACATGTTACGGACAATGCCATCATGAACACGCTCATATGCGAAGCGGTTCATGTGCAAAAGGTGCCGCACTGCGTTTTCTTGAGCTGTACGGTGCTATACCCAATGAACACAGGGTATCCGGTGACGGAATGCGATGTTGATTATTCTTCAATCCACGATGTCTATTTTGGAGGCGCATGGATGAAAATATTCGGCGAGAAGCTCTGCGAATTTTATTCCCGTATGGGTAACACGCGCTTTACCGTCATTCGTCATTCTAATATCTACGGCCCGCATGACACATACGACATAAGCCGTGCGCATATGTTTGCGGCGACCATCACAAAGGTGATGCAGGCTCCCGAGGGGGGTGAGATTATTGTGTGGGGTGACGGAAGTGAACGGCGCGACTTGGTGTATGTAGACGACATCATCCGCTTTATAGAAACACTTACACGGACAGAACACGGCCCGCTTGAGATAATTAATATCGGAAGCGGAACAGCGTACGCCGTACGGGAGATTGTAGAAAAAATAGTCGCTGCTTCGGAGAAGAACATCACAATACGATACGATGCTTCAAAGCCATCTCTTAAAACATCTCTTGTGCTCAATGTCACAAAGGCGAGAAAAGATTTTTTGTGGACGCCGCGAGTTTCTTTGGAAGAAGGCATACGTAAGACGATGCGATGGTACGAAGAGGAATTTGGAGGTGCGTTATGAGATCATCTGACTGTGGCATAACGGAACGGCTTATTGAAACATGCGCGAAAGTGCATATAGGAGAAAAGGATGAAATATTATCCGTGTTCCGGAATATGTGCCGCATACGGTATTTTGAACTTCAGGTAAAATACGCATTTGATACGGGCGGTATGAAAAAGATGCCCATATATCTCTCTGTGGGGCAGGAGTCTGTGACATCTGCTCTTGCAGCGGTATACAAAGAACCGTATATATTCGCACAGCATCGGGGCCATGATGTCTATCTTGCATACGGCGGGGATGAGCGGGCGCTTGCAGATGAGTTATTGCAGCGTTCCACCGGATGCGCGGGCGGCATGGGCGGTTCGGCTTCCATCCACTCGCCTAAGATTAGTATGTTTGGTCACGATGGCCATATGGGGACACAGGTTCCGATATCCGTTGGCTTTGCTCTCGGTCTCCAAAAAAAAGGAGAGGGTAAAGTGCTGAGTATTATGGGAGACGCCTCCGCCGAAGAAGATTATGTGTTGGGCGCCATGGGATATGCCGCGCGCAAGCAATTGCCGGTCCTGTTCGTTTGCATGGATAACGGCCTTTCTATTCTTACCGAAGTTTCTGTGCGCAGGAACTGGAATATGGTTGATGTTGCCCGTGCCTTCGGGATGCCCGCAATAGAAATAACGGATGACCCATGGCTTATTATGTGGCATGCGTTTTTGATGCAAGGGCAGCTTCCGGCGTTCATAAATATCCATACGGTCCGGCATCTGTGGCATAATGGTACGGGATGCGACGGTCCGCCTGAATGGGATAGATTTGCAATGACAAAAGAAACGATGAAGTCGCTGGGATACGGCAAAGAGATTCGGGCGATAGAAAAAGAAACGAAACGCCATATGGAGTTGCTGTGGGAAACGGCGATAAAGGAGGTGCCGGCATGACGGTAGCCGAAACGATAAAAGAGATAACGCGAAAGCATCTTCTTGAACATCATGGCGTAGCGCTCGGCCAATGTCTTACGGCAGTCGGCTGGGTTGGAGGAACTGTTCCCGAGCTCACCGAAGAACAAGGTCTTATTGAATTATCAATGGCTGATGTTTCCGGAGGGTATATTGCTGTAGGGCTCGCACTCGCGGGCAGGCGGCCGATATATATTGTGCGCTACCAGGGGTTCCAGTGGTTCAATTGCCCCGGCGTTATAAATTACGCCGCGAAAGCAAAAGACATGTGGGGGTATTCATGCCCCATGTTCGTGCGTTCCATTGCGATGGACGGCGCGATAGGGCCGGTTGCGTCAGGTAGTCATCACAGCTTATTTGCGCGGATGCCTGGTATCGCAGTTGCCGCTCCCATGACGCCGAACGAGTATCGGCAGGTATGGGATTATTTTACGGCGCATGACGAGGTGGTGTATGCAAGCGAACATAGAAGAAGCTTTGGGATAGATTATGAGATGCATAATATCATTCGTCCCGATTCCGACATCACGCTTTTTGCAATATCGTCAACGCGGCTGGAAGCCATGAAAGCGGCAAAGCGGCTCTGGGAAGAAGGAAGGATACGGTGCAATCTCATTCATCTACTGTGGCTGAAGCCATTTTTGGTAACGGATGTCATGCGGAAGTCGCTTGCTGATTCGTCCTTTGGCGGACTTATCATTGACGGTGACTTTGAGAACGGAACAGCAAAGCATATTGCATTTGATCTTATGCAGCAGACAGGAAAGACAATGCATGTGCTGGGGCTTGAGGAACGCGCTGCGGGGTTCGCGGAACAATGCGATAATCTCCCTCCTACTGCTGAAAAAATATACGCGCATGTAAAGCGTATTGTAAAAAAATAAACAGAACCGCACCGGGTATCCGGTGCGGTTTTTTCTTGATTTTATCACCTTTTTTTGTAGTATGAATGGTATATGATTGAACGGATTTTCCCGTCAGCGGCGGATAAAGAGCACTTACGAAAAGCAGGTATTCATCCGGAATCCATTGAGGATGATTTTTTTGATTATTCAGGCGTATTAGTGCAAAAGCCCTGGGGGCATGAATATCTATTCTTCAAGAACGACGCTGTCGCGATATGGATGCTTTTTATACAACCGCAGGCGCAAACATCCATGCATTGTCATCCGAACAAACAGACATCGGTTACTGTGCTTTCTGGGGAGGCTGAATGCTCAACACTAGAACGCTCGCTTTACATGTCTGCCGGCAAGGGACTTCTGCTTGAGAAAGGAGTTTTTCATTCAACAAAAGCTCTTTCCCCAAAAGGAATTTATGTCCTGGAGACAGAAACGCCTACAAATAAAAAAGACCTTGTGCGCTTGCGCGACAGTTATGGGAGGGAAGGAAAGGGATACGAGGGGAAGGAGTCTTTTACTTCTTCCAATGAGCACTCGCTTACTTTGCCGATTCTTGCTGATTCACCGCATATTCAAATGGGAGATTGTTCTATCAGCAAGAAAATCTATGCACATACAGATGCGCTATCCAAAGATGCGCCAAATATGCAGAATGCCTCAGTAACGATATTGGCCGGAGAGATTGCTCACACGAAGAAGGAATACAGTATGAAGCCGGGGGATGTTGTGTGGGGAGGAGATTTGCAAAACATAAAAGAATATCATATACCGAAAGAAATAGAATTATTATTGATATCAAAAACACATTAACGCGATATGAAAAAAGCTCTTATTATTACAGGAAAGAATGTTCAGGACCACGAATTCATCTATCCGTATTATCGTTTGCAGGAGGCGGGGTTCAATGTTGATGTGGCCATCCGCGGCAATGAAACAGTACAGGGGATATTAGGCACAAAGATTGTCCCTACACGCGACATTGCAGGTATCAATCCAGATGATTATGACCTCTTAGTATTGCCTGGAGGAGCAAAATGCATGGAGTATTTGCGTCAAGATAAAGAGGTAATTGATTTTATTGCGGAATTTCATGGGCGTGGGAAAGTGATCGCAAGCATTTGTCACGCGGCGCAGTTGTTGATATCCGCGAAAATAGTAAAAGGCAAAAAAATATCAGGATACTATAGCATCAAGGATGACATTGAAAACGCCGGGGCTACATATATTGATGAGCCCGCCGTGGTTGATGATAAGATAGTGACATCCGCGCATTACAAGCATTTGGGTCCGTGGATGAAGGCAACTCTCGCATTTTTTAATGAATAACAGTGCGCCATACAAAGGAATCCTTTTTGATTTTGACGGGGTGCTTGCGCGCACTATGGAAGACAATTTGCGTGCATGGCAAAAGGCATTCGGTGACGCGGGTGGGCAGATAACCGGAGAAGAATATTTTCCTCTGGAGGGCATGCGGCCAATTGATGTAGCTGTATTTTTTTGCGACAAAAACGGCATTCCTGAAACGCGCGCGGAAGACATCATGCACGCAAAGGAGCGCTACTATATGGATGACCATTCGTTCTTATTGTATCCGCATGTTGAGGATTTTATAAAGCTTTGCGCCACAAAGCAAATTCCTACGGGTATTGTAACGGCGGGACTGATGAAACGACTGGAGTCGTCGGTGCCTAATGATTTTTTGTCGCAATTTAAAGCAATAATCACAAGCGATATGTATGAGCGCGGGAAGCCGGAGCCGGACCCGTATCTTGCAGGAGCGGGCGCTATCGGTGTTGCTCCTCATGAATGCATTGTCGTAGAAAACGCCCCGTTCGGAATACGGGCGGCAAAAAGAGCAGGTGCGTATTGTATTGCTATTGCGTCAACTTTGCCCAAAGAAACGCTTTTAGAGGCTGACACTATTGTTGCTTCGTTTGGAGATATAAAAGAACTTCCCGTAGTGTCGACTTTTCTTGCTGATTGACGCAAGTCCTTGTTTTCTTCTACACTGGTGATGTTCTTTAACATCAGTACAGGAGGTTATATGCCGGATACACGAAAGCACGGGACAGTTGTTTCTATTGACGAGCTTCGTTTTTACCGAGAGAAAGGATTTCTCACAAGAGAGCAGGTGTTCTCAAAAGGAGAATGCCATGCGATAAACGCTCTATATGAATCGTATGCGGATGAAAATTTTTCTCCGCTTATGAATCTTCATTGGTATGAAGAATGGATTATGGGCGTGGTGGAGGATCCACGCATTCTTTCGGTTGTTGATACGCTGTCAGACGCCCCGGTAGAAGTAACGCATACGCACTTTAATTTCAAAAAGGCAGGGACTTCTTTTCAGGAACAACCATGGAATCCGCATCAGGATAATACGTATCCTCGCGCTCGTTGGGGGCAGTACATTACCGTTGGTATCGCGTTAACCGACCAGGACAAAGAGAACGGGGCATTGTATGTATATCCGGGTTCGCATGTCGAGCCGCTTCTTGAAGCGGAGCCGACTCCGACATTCCGTGAGCGCGCAGCAGTCGGAAATAAAGTACAGATCCCCGAACATTACGAGGAAACGCTCGTATGCTTGAAACGGGGCTCTATCTTTATATTGCACGGAAACACCGTTCACGGCTCGTACCCGAATATTTCCGACAGAGACAGGCCCTTGATGCTTATCACATATCTTCCGCCGGGTGTTGACTTTGTAGAGGGCAAGAATGCACAGCGAAGACGCATTGCATTACGAAGACCTCGCGTATTCCCGCTTTTTGACGATCATAATGAAAAGGACCGTCTGGGAAAGATATTTCGAAGCCCGGGGAGAGGACGATGAAATTTGATTTTACGGGCAAGAACGTATTAGTTGCGGGCGGTACCGGTCTTATCGGCACACCGCTTGTGCGGATGCTGATAGAAAAAGGCGCGAATGTTACGGTGGCTTCTCTTGATGATCCGTCACGCGCGCATTCTGATGCCGCATTCGTTCAAACGGACCTTCGTTCGTTTGAAGCGTGCCTGAAAGTATGCGCAGAAATGGATTATGTGTTTAATCTTCTTTGCGTAAAAGGCTCACCGTTGTTTATGAAGGAGCACCCCGCACGCGTGTTTGTATCGCATATTCAATTCAATACGAATCTTATGGAAGCGGCGCGGCTTAAAGGCGTGTCCGGATTTCTGTATACGAGCACGGTGGGCGTATACGCACCATCTGCAGTAATGCAGGAAGATAGCGTATGGCATACATTTCCGTCAGAACACGACAAGTTTGCGGGCTGGGCAAAGCGCATGGGGGAATTACAGGCAGAAGCCTATGGGAAAGAATACGGGTGGAACGCAATATCAATAGTGCGCCCCGCGAATGTATACGGGCCGCATGACACCTTTGACCCCGAATCAGCCATGGTAATACCGTCTTTGATCGCGCGCGCGATGTCGGGCGAAGGCCCCTTTGTTGTATGGGGCGATGGTTCCGCTGTCCGTGATTTTATTTATGCGGATGATGTTGCGCGCGGCATGCTTTTTGTCGCGGAACATGGTATCACCAAGCCGGTAAATATCGGAAGCGGGGTAGGTGTTTCAATACGGGAGCTTGTTGAGGTTATTATTTCGTGCCTGCCCGAGAAACCCACCATAGTGTGGGATACCGAAAAACCGACAGGGGATGCGATGCGCATTCTTGATACGTCGCGCGTATCCGTATACGGCTGGAAGCCCGCAATATCGCTGAAAGAAGGCATAGCAAAGACAATAAAGTGGTATGAAAAAAATCATGCCGCATAACCAATTTGACACACGAGGTGAGACCTCGTGTGTTTTTATTTATCTTGCTTGACAAAATTATAAAATATATACTGAATTATGCGTATCGGCACGCAGCAAGAAATGAACACATTTTTTACATTTGACAGCATCCCGCGCAAGCGGATGTCGTTCATTTTAATAACGAAAAATAATGCATCTGAGCTTGAATATGCAATCCAGCGCGCCAAGGAATTCATAACCGACGCAGATGAATTACTGGTTATAGACGGCGCGTCCAACGACAATACAAAGGAGGTAATCAAAAAACATCACCAAGACATACACATCTTTCTATCGGAGGAGGATGTGTGCGGGGCGCACGCAACGAACAAAGGAGTTTTGCTGGCTCAAGGGAAATACACACTGCTTTTATCCGGAGATAGCGTCATAAACAAAAATGCCCTAGAGCAAGCAATAGCGGTGATGGACGGCAACCCCGCCATTGATGTATTGGTGTGCGGGGGGTTTTCGTGGTACGGGAGACGCGCCATCCCTTTTTATGTTCCTCCGGGGGTGCGTTACGGTTCTCGTCCCGAAGACCCGTTTCGCCATAAGGCGTGCGGGTCAGGAACTATTGTACGACGGAGTTCATTCGCAAAGATAGGGCTCCATCCTGTTGGCTGGGCGGCAGACATCGCTTTTATAGCGCAAAGTATTGCGCGGGGCGGAGTCGTTAAATTTTTACGCGTACGATTATTTGAGCACACCATTGATGAGGCAAGCACCACCCAGAAGCACGCAAAACGCCACGCGCAACACCGCTTAGAGGCGGCACGGGAACATTGTTCATTTTCTTTTTATGTGCGTTATCGGATAAAAGAGTATGCGCAAAGATTTTCTATATTTCGGTGCGGTAGGGTTTATTGGAATCGTTTTCTAAAAAAAATAAAAGGACAGCCATTCAAACGACAATATATATGGGATGGCGGGTTGAGTTAATGATATGGATAATAGATTTGAGCAACTAAAAGAATTTCTCCTTATATCGGCGAAATCCCAAAACATTTCAAATTTTTGGGGCAATCAGATTGAAGGATATAAAATAGACGCCACAAAGAAAGATTGGGTCCGGCTGGCGGAAAGGAGGGTGGAAGGACGAGAAAAGCACTCGTTTGGTTTTAGAAAAGGCAAGATTTCTTTTTTGGATTACGCGAGATTCGCTTCATTAAAAGTATTCGCGAAGTTGGCGCGATTGCAATTTTCGTTGCTGGGAGAAGGTTATCACGAACACGCACGAGCCCTTTATTTTTTGTGGAGAAGGGGACTGTATCCGGAGTATAAGGATTTTCTTGCGTCGTTTGATGTTGAGTCGGCAATGTCGCAGGCGCGATACTTTTGGTACATGAAAGTCCTTAAGCGCAAGCAACAACAGCTCTTTCCTCATGGCATGCGTTCTGTGCTTGAGATTGGCGCGGGCGCGGGAGGATTTGCGTTGTTTTGTATAAAAGAATTCCCAATAGAGAGATATGTTATTGTCGACCTCCCGGAAATGTTGGGACATGCCGCTTTCCAATTTATAAAATACACCGATTGGGACATTGTCTACCCCCACCAAATAAAAAACTTTGATGCAACGCGTACAGTATATTTATTGACCCCGGAGCAGGCAGGTATGCTTCCTGATTCATTTTTTGACGCTAGTTTTAATTTTTGGTCGTTTAGCGAGATGCGGCAGTCCGATATCCGAAAATATATTGAGCATATATATCGTGCCGGGAAAGCGCATTCGGTATTTTATAACGTTAATTATATTTTGGCCGTACGTGAAAAAAATGGAGACATTTCGCATAATAATCCGTTATTTTTCCCGTACCGTCCGGATGATAATGTTGTCATTTATAGTATTGATGAGTTTCATCACGAAACGCGGTCGGTATTTGGTTTACGCAATCCCACGCTCGCTATGATGCGTCTTGCCATTATCAATCCTGAAAAATAAAACAATGAAAGTCCTCTTTGTTGTTCGGTGGGCGCTTTTGTTTCATTACTATAAGAGTATTATAGACGAGTTATGCGCGCGGGGACATGCCGTGCATATTCTTTTTGATGCGGCAAAAAATAAAACGGAATCGTTTGATGTTGTGGCCGCCTATGTGGAAAATAATCCTTTATGCAGTTACGCGACCATTCCGAGCAGAAGTGACAGGTGGACGAGCATTTTATTTCCCGCGAGAGACTTTCTAAGTTATCGGAAATATCTTGTGGTCGCGGAGCAAGCAGACCATTGGCGCACAGATTGGATCGAAAAAGCGTTACCGAGAAACATCAGGAATTTTTTACGCAATAAAAATTCTTTGCTCAATACGTTTTTTAAAACGCGTGTGGCGGGCGCATTGTTGCGCATTCCTGAACATTTTGTGCCGCCGGATGCCGGCATATCGGCATTTTTGAGGGACTATAAGCCGGATGTTGTTATTGGCGCTCCGGGCAACATGAGAAATTCAAGCGCCGATACGGAGTTTTTAAAAGCCGCGCGGGCGCTTGGTATTCCCACGGTTCTTCCAGTAATGTCCTGGGATAATTTGACGGTGCGCGGGCTTATTCACGTTATTCCCGACCTTCTTTTGGCGTGGAACGAAGAACATATGCGGGAGGCAATAACGCATCACGCCGTTCCCAAGGAGCGTATACGTATTACAGGCTCGCCACTCTTTGACCAATGGCTTGTACGGCGGAAGCCATCCGAATCCCGCGCGGCATTTTGTCAACGGTATGGTTTTAATAACAAGTGCCCGGTCATATTGTATCTTGGTTCATCAAAAAACATTGCGCGTGACGAATCATGGGTCATTAAAAAAATCGCTTCTCGTCTTCGCCAATCAAAAAAACGCGCGCTTCAGGATGCCCATATAATTATCCGCCCGCATCCAGCGAATATCCATCCATTCGAGCATCTTTCTTTGCCGAATGTTACGCTTCAGAAAGACGCGCAACTTCCGGAAAAAGAAGCCGCTGCTTCTTTGTTTGCCGACAGCGTTTTTTTCGCGGATGCTATTGTTGGCGTGAATACAAGCGCTATGCTTGACGCAATGGCGCTTGGCAAGCCCGTGATTACATTTATGCCGCAACAATACGAAGAAACCCAAAATGCATCTTTGCATTTTCGTAATCTTTTATCGCACCAAGCAACTCCTATCGCAAAGAATGAGGACGAATTATTGTGCGTCATTGAAGATATTATGGAGCATAAAAATTCGTATGACCGACAGAGAAAAAGATTTATTTCCCAGTTCATATGGCCGCGTGGAACGGAATATTCCGCGGGGACGGTTGCCGCTCGTGAAATAGAATTATTAGTAAAAAAGCGATAATATGAACGATGTCACATGCAGGGTTTGCGGTTCAGCCGAACTAAAGCAATTTTTTGATCTGGGGAAGCAGCCGTATGCAAACGCGCTTCGCAAGACAAAAGATCAGGAGGAGGTGCTGTATCCGCTCGCTCTTGTGTATTGCACGGCATGCAGTCTTGTTCAGCTTGGCTACACAGCGGACCCAAAAGAATTATTTTCTGAATATGTGTGGGTAACGGGCACCTCAAAACGTGCCCACGAGCATGCGGAGACATTTTATCGCGAATATAAATCGCGCGTACCAGGAACACACACCGGATATGTGTTGGAGATTGCAAGCAATGACGGAACATTTCTTTTGCCGTTTCAGAGGAACGGTCACGCAGTCCTGGGGGTTGATCCCGCCAAGAATATCGTCGCGCAGGCAAACAAGGACGGCATTCCTACGGAAGCGGAATTTTTCGGTGAAACATATGTTCGTGGACTTCTAAAAAGAGAAGGCCCAGCTTCTTTTGTGTTTGCCCGGAATGTTCTGCCGCATGTGGTGAATACCGTTGATTTTGTGAGAGGTGTCCGGGCCATTATGAATGAAGACGCTGTATGCGCAATAGAATTCCATTATGCGGGCACCATTCTTGAGGAATTGCACTATGATTCTATTTATCATGAGCATTTGTGTTACTTTACGCTACGCACGATGGAGCGGCTACTCCGTGATAACGGCTTGTTTGTATATGATGTGTTTGAAAGTCCGATAAGCGGCGGCTCATTGGTTGTGTATGCCGCAAAAAAGAGCGTTGCTGAAACTGACGCGTTGCGCGTATATCGAAGCCGCGAAACAGAAAAAGGAATAAATAATTATCCTGCTTGGGAGATGTTTCGTGAACGCTCGTGTGTCCATCGGGATGCCATAAGGGAAACACTTTTTGATATGAAGAAAAAAGGAGAGCGTGTAGTGGGGTACGGCGCGTCTGCTCGCAGTTCTACATTATTGAATTTTTGTGACATTGATGATACGGTAATTGCTGTTATCGCGGATGCGAATCCATTAAAGCAAGGACTATATACCGCAGGAACGCATATACCGATTACTTCGCCCGAAAAAGCTATGGCAGAAGATCCGTCCTGCATCATTCTTTTGGGGTGGAATTTTGCCGATGAAATAATGGAGTATGTAAAAAAAATATACGGATATCGGGGATCGTATTATGTTCCGTTGCCCGGCATGCCTCGGCTTATAAAATAGGATATAATAAACACACCATGATAGAAGGAGTGCGTATAATTTCTTTAAAAAAATTCCCCGACGAGCGGGGCGCTATTATGCATGGCGTCCGGAAAGATACGATATTGAATGATTTTGGTGAAGTGTATTTTAAAAAATTATATAAAGATATCATTAATGGGTGGCATGTCCATGAGTCTTTGATATTGAATTATATTTGCATCCATGGGGCGGTAAAGCTTGTGCTGCATGATATGCGCCCGGATTCACCGACCTATAGGCAATTTGAAGAAGTATATTTCGGTGATGATAATTATTGCCTCGTCCATATTCCTCCCGGTATCGCAAATGCTTCAAAAGGGATAGCCGCGCCTTTTTCTATTATGTGTAACATTGCTTCTGAGCCGCATAATCCGGATATTCGCTACACGCGGATAGATCCGCTTTCCGGGGAGATACCCTATGACTGGTCACGCAAACATTACTAATTTGTATGATTATTTCACGAACACCCTTCCGGATAAGTTTTGTCGGGGGAGGAACTGATTTCAAAGAGTTTTATACGCATAGAGCGGGGAGCGTAGTAAGTACCGCTATCGATAAATATGTCTATGTCATCGTCAATAGAAAATTTGGCGATGAAGTTCGCGTTAGTTACTCTCAAAATGAGATAGTGGCACATGTAAGCCAGGTACGGCACGACATCATCAGGGAGGCTCTCACATTGTACGGCATTACAGGCGGCATTGAGGTGGTCGTAGTTTCGGATTTGCCGTTGCGCGGAGTGGGAACCGGTCTCGGCGCTTCAAGTAGTTTAGCCGTTGGAGTGTTGCACGCGCTTGCGGCGTTCAAGAAAATACCGGTAACGCCTCGCAAGCTAGCAGAGGATGCGTGCCGGGTAGAAATTGATATTTTAGGGCGACCTGCGGGGAAGCAAGATCAATACGCAGCAGCTTTCGGACGCCTTAATTATATGCAATTTTATCCAGATGAGCGCGTTGATGTAGTGACGGTGCCTGTATCCCCGGACATACATGCGATACTTGAAAGCAATCTCCTTCTGTTCCATACGGGGACCGATACAAAATCAAGCGTTGTGCTTAACGAACAAAAAAAGCGCACATCTCAAAATATGTCTATGTTGCAGGCGATGGTTTGTCTTGCCCAAGAAACACAAGAGGACCTGCGGTCCGGTCGCATGACGCTCGGGCAGGCGCTTCATGAAAATTGGATGCACAAGCGCAATCTCGCAAGCCAGATATCAAATGCGATGATAGACTCATTTTATGAAAAAGCTCGTGCGGCGGGCGCAAGCGGGGGGAAGATTCTAGGTTCCGGCGGGGGCGGATTTTTGCTTTTGTATTGCGAACCCGAACATCACGCACATGTGCGCAAGGCGCTTTCGGGATTGCGGGAGATGCATTTTCGATTTGAGCGCACCGGGAGCCTTATTGTCTATAACGACGAATGATATTAATTGTGGGGGAGATTGTCTGCAAGGTGATCAAGGATTGCGTGCAGAAAAAGACCATGAGCAGTTTCGGTGGTGCCGTATGTTTGTGTAGGAATATGAATATTGAGCGTCCCCAATGCAAAGAGGGGATTTTTTTTATCAAAACCGGAAAGAGTTACGACAGCGCATCCATTAACCTTTGCTGTTTTTGCCGCGTTAATAATGTTTTTTGATGACCCCGAAGAAGAAATAGCAATAACAGTGTCGCCTTGGTCGGCGTAGAACTCTATTGCCTTCGCAAACATATCTTCAAATGAATAGTCGTTCCCAAAGCAGCTCATAAGAGACGGGTCATTGAAGCATACGGCACGGATACCGCCTATTTTTGTGTAGTCTTGCGCCATGTGGCTTGCGATAGCGGCACTCCCGCCATTTCCTACAAATATCAGTTTCTTCTCCGTATCTGCTGTATGTTTGAACAAAGCAGCTATTTCTCCAAGCGCTTTATCGTAAGGAAATGCGTTACCATGTGCGTCCGTAAAAGACGCATTGGTAATGCCGTTATTCATATGGGCGAGAAATGTTTCTATTGATGATTTGTCCATATTCAATAAAAGTAGCATACATATTTTACAATAGATGTGCAATTAGCGCAAATGCGATATTTATTTTATAGTTTATTTGCATGCGAGTATTTGTGACCGGACATCTCGGCTATATTGGTTCTGTGCTTGTTCCTCTGCTACAGGGGCGCGGGCACGAGGTGACTGGGTGTGATATAGGATATTACGAAGAATGCCGGCTTGACGGCACGCCTTTTGATATTGTTTTTTTGCGCAAAGATATTCGCGCTCTTACAGCTCAGGACCTTGCGGATATGGATGCCGTCATTCATCTTGCTGCCCTTTCAAACGATCCGTTGGGCGACTTGAATCCGTCTTTAACAGAAGACATTAATTTTAAAGGAACGGCGCATCTTGCGGTATGTGCAAAAAACGCGGGCGTTAAGCGTTTTGTATTTTCGTCTTCACAAAGCATGTATGGCATATCTGAAAGCGTTGAAGAGCTTGACGAAGATAAGAGCTCAAAGCATCCGTTGACAGCATATGCGGATACAAAATGGAGAGCGGAAGAAGCAATCCGCGCTCTTGCGTCGGATGATTTTATTGTTACGGTGCTTCGTCCGTCTACGGTATTCGGCGTAAGTCCGTATCTGCGCTCTGACATTGTGCTGAATAGTTTAACGGGATCTGCGTATACAGCGGGGGTGATAGAGATAAAAAGCGATGGGACTCCTTGGCGCCCGGTACTCCATGTACAGGATGCCGCAATGGCATTTATGCTGGCACTCGAAGCTCCTGCGGATATTGTGCAAAAACAGGCATTTCATGTGGGGTATCCGCACGGCAACTACACGGTCCGGGAAATTGCGGAAGCGGTGCAGAAAGCAGTGCCGAAAAGCAAAGTCACCTATACAGGCGAACATGGGAGCGATGCCCGCACATATAAAATTTCATTTAAAAAATTTTATAACGCATTTGGAGACAGATTTGCGCCGCAGTGGACTATGCAGAAGGGGGCAGAGGAACTCGTCTCGTTTTTTGGCCGTATAGGATTTACAGAAGACGATTTTCGCGGACGGCGCACGAATCGCCTTCTTCAGATCAAACATCTTCTTGATACAAAACGGGTGAATGCCCAACTTGAATGGATATGAAGACTCCCATACGACAAGCGGTTATACTCGCGGGCGGCAAAGGAGAGCGGCTTTTGCCGCTTACGCGCACGGTACCAAAACCAATGGCGCCCGTGTATGGGCGTCCATTTCTTGAATATCTGATAACGCGTCTCCGGGATGAGGGTATTACAGACATAGTATTACTCATTGGATACTTGGGGGAGAAGATTAAGTCTCATTTTGGGGATGGAACGCGTTTCGGTGTACATATCGCATACAGCAACGGTTCGCCTGAAGACCAAACAGGCAAACGCATATATGATGCGCGCCATGCTTTGCACGATACATTTTTTTTATTGTACGGAGATAATTATTGGCCGTTTATACTTTCTCGCATATCCGCAGAATATGTTCGTATCGGTGCGCCGGTTCTTATGTCGGTGTACGCAAATACCGACGGCGCCGGCGAGTACGGGAATGAAAATAACGTGGCTCTCCGTTCGGACGGTCTGGTGTATGTATACGATAAAATGCGGAAAGATAAACGTGCTCACGCTATTGATATAGGTTGTTTTGTCCTTACGCGTGATATGTGTGAGGGTATGCCTTCGGGGAATATTTCATTTGAAGAGGACATCCTGCCGCCGCTTGTAGCGCAGGGCAAGGTTGCTGCGTATAGTACTGAGCATCATTATTATACAATTACTAATCACGATCGGTTATTAGTTGCTGAAAAATTTTTTACTCCTAAAAAAAGTGTCATACTTGACCGGGATGGAGTTATAAATAAAAAACCGCGAGAGGGGGATTATGTAAAGCGGTGGAGTGAGTTCGAATTTTTGCCAGATGCGTTAGACGCGATGCGTATGCTCACGCGGAAGGGATATGATATTTTTATCGCAACAAATCAGCGCGGTGTTGCCCGCGGATATATGGCGGAAAAGGACGTAGACGATATTCATGCTCGTATGCGGGATGTATGCGACAAAGAAGGGATTTCCGTGCGCGGCATATATGCGTGTTTTCATAATGACACAGATAATTGCGGATGTAGAAAACCAAAACCGGGGATGCTTTTACAAGCGGCACACGACCATTTCTTTGATATTACGAAAGCTATTTTTATTGGGGATGATATCCGTGATGAGCAGGCGGGGAACGCTGCGGGGTGCAAAACATTTTTGCTTAACGGACAAAAAGACCTCTTATCTATTGCCAGCGCGTTATCATGAGAATTTTTATAACAGGAGGCACTGGGTTTATAGGTTCGTATGTACGCGAATTGCTTTTAAGGCGTGGTCATTATGTATTATCTCTTGAGCGCTCTCCAGGAAGGAGAAAAGAGCGTTCGAAAGAACGCATCATACAAGGAGATCTTGCGGATAGTTTGCGATGGAAAGACGCCTTGAATGCTTATGCTCCTGATGCGGCGATACATATGGCATGGGAGGGCATCCCTCAGTATGACAAAAGAACAAGCGATAAAAATGCTGCTTATAGCATCACCCTTTTCGATGTTTTACGCAGTTCCGGATGCAGGACGATCGTAGGCGTGGGGAGCGGATGGGAGCACGACCCGGAAGCACCCGTATCATTTGTGCGGGCGAAACAAGCTGTTCGGGAATACGGAGAATTGCTCGCGCAGAAAAGCGATATTCGTTTTATATGGGCGCGCCTATTTTATGTGTATGGACCCGGGCAGCGGAAAGACTCCCTTTTGCCGTCAGTGATCACTCAAGTATCAAATGGCATAATCCCGGATATTAAAAATCCGAATGCTTCCCATGATTTTGTTTTCGTAGAAGACGCGGCTGATGCGATGTGCGACCTTGTCGGATCAGAGCAGGCGTCGGGGACGTATGATATAGGATCAGGCAGCGCTTGCGCGGTTGGTACGATGGTGTCGCATGTGGCTCTTTCGTACAACTATATACCGAGACCTATTCACAACACGATATGCGCCGATATCACGCGCATAAAGAAAGATACGGGATGGGAGCCACGCACATTATTACGTGAAGGCATCCGGAAGACAGCTGATTTTTATAGTAATATCCTATGACCCACGAACCGCTCATTTCAATAGGACTGCCTGTTTATAATAGTGTTTCCCGGGAAAATGGTGAAAAGGAATTGTGCCGCGCGCTTGACTCATTGCTTGCTCAAACGCATGCGCGCACAGAGATCATCATTTCCGATAATGCTTCTTCTGACAGCACTGATGCAATATGTACGGCATACGCAGCCAGAGACTCGCGCATTCGTTATATCCGTCACACAGAAAATAAGGGACAAGTCGCGAATATTTCTTTTGTGATCCGTGAGGCGCGCGGTTCGTATTTTATGTTAGCGTCTGATGACGATGTATGGGAAAAGAATTTTATAGAACTGCTGCTTGCTGCGCTTGAGGCGCATCCCGAATATCAGGTAGCAATGGGGTCGTTTGATCGTTTTTATGATGACGGCGTCTTCAAGGATAGCGTCCGTCTTACCGGCAATTTGCATACAACACATCAAACGCCTTACGCAATTTATGAGAAATTGGCATTTGATGCGCCGCTTCATATCTATTTGTATGGATTATTCCGCACCGCATTTATTCAGCGCGCGTTTTTGCGGAATACGCCAGAATGCATACGCTGGGATAGGCCCATGCTTGCAGAGCTTGCTTTGGCGACGCCATTTTATGCGGTGCCGGACAAAGTATTTACGAAGCAATACAAAAAAACAGTAGGGCGTATCCGGTACGCCAATGAGCAGATCGGGCATGTATATACGCGTCCCTTTTCTTTTAGTATCTATGTATGGATGTTTTTGTGGAGGCCGATAACATCCCCGGTTGTTCCACTGCAAAGAAAGATTGGCTTTGTGCCGATATGGATTCGTTTCGTATTTTGGAGTAAAAAGCGAATCGCAAAGGATATGTGGCAGGCTTGCAAAAGAGCATTCTGAGCATTTGATAAAATAATGTATTTATTGTCTATTAATGATTTGCGTTGCTTGAAGGGGCAGCGCTTTTTATTATAGGACTGCTATGAAACAGTACCTTGAAAAAGCTAGATCTCAGATTACGATAGGCAATGTGCAGGTTGGAAACGGCGCGCCCGTTTTTTTTATTGCCGAGATTGGCAATAATCATAACGGGGATTATTATGTTGCAAAGCGTACAATAGAAAAAGCGGTTTGGGCGGGAGCAAATGCTGTAAAATTGCAAAAACGCTCTATTGTTGATGTGTTTGCGCGCGAGCTTCGTGAAAAGCCGCAAACAAAAGACGAAGTATACGGCAAGACATACGGCGAATATCGCGAAGCGCTTGAGTTAACAAAGGAAGAATTCATCCGGCTAAAAGAATATGCAGAGTCATTGGGGGTTATATTTTTTGCAACCCCGTTTGATACGCATAGTGTTGATTTTCTGGAAGACATAGGTGTAGAGACATACAAAATTGCTTCTTTTGATGTTACCAACACTCCGCTTTTGGAATATGTTGCCCGGAAAGGAAAGCCGGTATTTCTTTCTTCAGGCATGGTTACCATAGAAGAACTTGATCGCGCAGTGGGGACTATACTGAGGCACAATAACCAGCTTGTTATTAAGCATTGCGTTACTTCGTACCCGACGTCTGACGAAAAGTTGCATCTTTCCACCATACCGTTTTTTAAAAAACGGTACGCTCAGGTGCCCATAGGATATTCCGGGCATGAGCGGGACATTCTTCCAAGCATCGCCGCAGTGGCTATGGGCGCAAAAACCATTGAGCGCCACATCACTCTTGATAAATCGATGCCGGGCCCTGATCATGGCACGGTAAGCATTGAGCCGGAAGAGTTTAAAGAGATGGTAGATAGCACTCGCAGGATAGAACGGGCATGGGGAACGCCGCGTAAAAATTTTCTTTCTGACGAAGAGCAGGTCCGCAACAAGCATGGAAAGAGTATTGTCTCTCAAAAACGCATCAAAGCGGGAACAGTCATTACTGCGGATATGCTCTCATGTAAGAGCCCCGGGTACGGATTTAAGCCGTATCAGATAAAAGAAGTTCTTGGGAAAACTGCGTCAGTAGATATTGAAGAAGACAGCGTGATTACTGAGAAGCACATTTCTTAAATATAAAATACCAGCATGTATGCTGGTATTTTTTGTTTGACGAGAGCGCATTTGGATTATAGGATGGCAGCATGATAAAAGTTATTGTATTTGATTTTGACGGCGTTATCGTTGATTCTCCAAAGTTGAAGCAAGACGCGTGGTTTGATTTTTTTCCGGAGACATATACCGAGGGGCATGCCGCAGTACAGAAGGTGTTTGCTTCCTTGCAAGAGCAAGAGTCACGATATACTATCTTCCGCGCTATTTTGAAGGAGTTGCAAACTCCGGAACATAGAATAGAACCTCTTGTAGTGCGGTATGCTGACGCATACAGCAAAAAGGTAGAATCAAAAATTATTGAGCGGGGATGCGTTGCCGGAGCGCTTGAGGCGATTAAAGACTTATCGGGGCAGTATTCGTTATACATTAATTCCGGAACGCCCGAGGACGCGCTTATACGCATTCTTGAACGGCTGGATATAAGAAAATATTTTAAAGAAGTATATGGCCGGCCGATAACTCAAGACGGCGGCATCCTTGCCGCAAAGCAAGGAAATTTCGAAAAAATATTGGAGCGAGAACGGGTGAGTGCTCACGAGATGGTTCTCATCGGAGACAGCGATACTGATGTAAAAGCTGCAGAGGAGGTTGGGTGTGCGTTTGTGGGGGTGAGGAATGAAATGAATGCTTGGGATGAGCATAAGCCGTTCCCTGTTGTGCATAATGTGCTCGACATAAAACGATACATATAAAACAAGCCCGGAAGGGCTTGTTTTTCATTTATTTTCTTGTATAATATGTCCAGCGTTATTTAAAAAAAAGACACATAAAGGAGGCACGAATGCTTCATAAAGAATGTCTTTACGATATGTTTAATCTCCAGGGCAGGGTTGCTATTGTAACCGGCGGTAATGGCAGGCTTGGTGCGCAGTATGTAGAAACATTATTGCGCGCGAACGCAAAGGTTATTGTTGCCGATATTGCAAAAGAACCAAGTGAAAAGATAAGCATGTTATTGGACACATACAACGGAAATATTTATTTTCGTACGGTTGATATAACGAACAAAGAAGAAGTCTATTCACTTATGGAGCTTCTCTCTCTATATGATGAGAATGTTCCAAGTATTCTTGTCAACAATGCCGGAATTGATGCGCCGCCAAATGCGTCTGAGAAAGATTTTGGGCGGTTTGAGCATACTGATGAAGAGGCGTGGGAAAAGGTTCTTATGTCTCATCTAAAGAGCGCCCGGGTTATGTCGCGCAGCTTTATACGCGCGCTGAGCCGAAAGATACCAGCACAGAAATCAAGCATCATCAATGTCTCGTCACTCTACGGGATAGTCTCTCCCGACCAGTCCCTCTATGATTTTCGCCGCAATGATGGAGCTGAGTTTTTTAAGCCGGATTCTTACACGACCGCAAAAGCGGGGATGATAGGGTTCACGCGATGGCTTGCGGGGTACTGCGCAGAACAGTCGTTACCCATTCGTGTCAATTGCGTTGTGCTGGGAGGTGTGTATGCGAAGCAAGATGATTCGTTCGTGCGCGCGTATTCGAAAAAAACAATGCTCGGGCGTATGGCAAACGAAGATGAGTATAACGGACTTATGCTTTTCCTTGCATCCGAGAAAGCATCCTCATATATTACCGGCGCGGTGTTTATTGCCGATGGCGGCTTCAGTGCTTACTAACGGGAGGTTACTGCCTTGAAAAAAATAATGTATTACATCCCGCTTGATGAGATCCGGCGGATGAGAGAGAGCATTAAGGATACATTTTCACTGTGTCCTGTTCTCGCCGATATCTTCCGGATAAACGCACTCTACATGATACAGAATGCGGGATCGGGGCACATCGGGACATCTTTCAGCGTTATAGATATGCTGACATGGATTTGGGTGCGTCGCTTACACAATCCAAACAACGCAGATTATAGTAGTGATATTATATTCAGCTCCAAGGGGCATGATGCGCCCGCATTCTACGCGTTGTTAATCGGTATGGAGCGTCTTGCGTTTGAAAAAATACATGCATTGCGAAGAATAGGCGGACTCCCAGGCCACCCCGACAGGATGATACCGGGTATGGTAACCAACACCGGCTCGCTTGGCATGGGAATATCAAAAGCAAAAGGCATGGTATCCGCAAAGCGTCTCCAGGGCAAACTGGGAAATGTGTATGTTATATGCGGAGATGGTGAATTGCAGGAAGGACAGGTCTGGGAATCGCTTGTTTCGGCAAAAGCAGAGCAGATGAGCGAACTGACCGTTATTATTGACCATAACAAGTATCAATCTGACAGACTGGTTTCCGAAACGAGCGACCTCGGGAACATAAAAGCGAAATTTGAAGCATTCGGATGGAATGCTTTTGAAATAAATGGTCATGATATTTCTGCGTTAGAAAATGTTCTATGGCATGCATTTTACGACCAGAGAAAACCCGGGAATCCACGCGTTATCATCGCACACACGGTTAAGGGCAAGGGTGTTTCTTTCATGGAAGATAGTTCTGAAGACGGCTGGTATCAATACCATAGTGGCGCTCTTACGCAGGAACGGTACGAGCATGCTTTTGCAGAATTGTTTTCTGCGCTCACCCAAAAAACCGCAGCGCTTAATATGCATCCGGTGGCTGTGCGTAAGCGCACGGCAGCTGTTGCCACTTCCAATTCAGCTAAGAAGCAAGAGAAACTTGTTTCTGCGTATGGCGAAGAACTTGTTTCTATGGCGCGTGAGCGGGGAGATATCGTTGCACTTGACGCAGACTTGGTAAAAGATTGCGGGCTCGTGCAGTTTCGTGAAGAGTTCCCAGAACGGTATTTCCAGTGCGGCATAGCAGAACAAGACATGGTATCGCGTGCGGGAGGTATGGCGTTGGGGGGGCTTTTGCCGGTTGTGCATTCGTTTGGATGTTTTTTAACACTCCGGCCGAATGAACAGATATACAACAATGCAACCGAACGGACAAAGATAATTTATACTGGTTCGCTCGCGGGGCTCATTCCTGCGGGTCCCGGCCATTCGCACCAATCAGTACGCGATATCCCGCTTATGACGATGCCGGGGATGACAATCATTCAGCCGGCGAATGAACAAGAAGCACGCATGGCAATCCGTTGGGCGGTAGAAAAGAATGATGAAAGTACATACATCAGGCTTGTTACTGTCCCGTGTGAATGTCCATACGAGCTTGCCCCTGCATATGAACTTGAAAAGGGGAAGGGAGCGATGCTCAAGGGCGGAGATGATGTTGCAATTCTTGCGTACGGACCCGTGATGCTCACCGAGGCATGGATAGCAGCAGAGCAGGCATGGCGGGAAGAACGCATTTCTGTTGCGATATTCAACATGCCGTGGCTGAATTGCATTGATGGCAACTGGCTCCGTAGTGTCGCATTTGAAGATTTCTCTTGCGTGTTTGTGATAGACGACCATTATTGTGATACCGGTCTTGGAGAACGGTTTATGGCAGAAATAACCCGTCTCTATCAAAAGAATATTGAGTGTCCGATAGTGTATACGATTGGCATTGAAGATATCCCGGCGTGCGGAACTGCTGATGAAGCATTACGTTACCATGGGCTTCATGCAGATTCTATCGTTCAAAAAATAAAAAAGCGTTATACGGAAAGGTAACGCAAAGCTCCGGAAGAAACTCCGGAGCTTTTTATATATTGATTTTTTGTCGGATTTCTTGTACGGTATGCACAATTGAACATTGATAAGGAGGGTATGCACTCATGAGATATCCCGATACGATTGGCCATTGGCACGGAGGGTTATGGGTGGGGGCCTTGAATGGATGTATAGAAAAATTTGATCCCTGTAGCGGGAAAAGTATAGCTAAGATACACCAGGGGACGGAGGAGGATGCCGCTACTCTTGTAGATTCTGCGAGGAATGAATTTTTTTCATGGCGCAAAACTCCCATTTTAGAACGGGCCTCTATACTTCTCAAAGCAACACAGATAATGGAACGCAATAAGAACAATATCGCGCGCATCGTCCACATAGAAACAGGAAAATCCATGAAAGACGCGCTTGGTGAAGTGAGCGGGGCTATCCGTATGGGGTATTTTTGGGCGAGCGAAGGCGAGCGTTTCTATGGGCGCACCATGACGAGCGGGATGAAAGACAGATTTGCATATACGGTTCGTGAACCGGTTGGCGTATGTGCTCTTATCACCTCATTTAATACGCCCATTGCGAACACAGCATGGAAGATGTTTCCTGCGCTTCTTTGTGGGAATACCGCTGTTATAAAACCGTCCGAATACACGCCGTATACGACGATAATGTTTGCGGAGATGCTCGCGGAAGCGGGTCTTCCTCCGGGCGTGTTTTCTGTATTGCAGGGGGATGGACAAGCTGGGCGTGCTCTTATCGAGCAGGATATTGATCTCGTTAGTTTTACCGGTTCCGCCCGCACTGGATTTGCAGTACGTAGAATAGTTTCGGAGCGTCCGGTGAAAGTGTCTTTGGAACTCGGTGGGAAAAACCCGCTTGTTGTATGCGCAGACGCAGACATAGATTGGGCGGTCGAGTGCGCTCTGCTTTCTGCATTTAGCAATGCGGGACAGCGCTGTGCTGCGGGTTCGCGTATTCTTGTTGATGTCAGTATAGCGAATGTATTCAAAGAAAAACTAGTTGCACGAACGAATGTGTTGCGGCTCGGTAATGCTGATGAAGACGATCTCGGTCCGGTTGTCAGCGAAAAACAACTTATGGCGATGCTGACGCAATGTGAAGATGCGAAGAAGAGGGGGCGTATCGCATTTTTAGCAGGTGGCTATAGAGTGGGGCGACCCGGATATTTTATGGCGCCAACTATTATAGATGATGAATTTCATACATCCCTGCTTGCGCAGAATGAATTATTCGGGCCTATTGTTTCTATCCATGTATTCGATACATTTAGAGAAATGATCGAAATGGTTAACGGAACCCCGTACGGACTCACTGCTGCTATCCATACCAAGCACTCGGATGCCATCCAGTGCTTTATCCGAGATTGCAGAAGCGGTATTGTGTCGGTAAATGGTCCTACATATGGCAGCGAGCCAAACATGCCATTCGGCGGAGTGGGTGTTTCGGGGAACGGTTTCCGCGAACCGGGCACCGAAGCGCTTGATGTGTACACAGAAACTAAGGGCGTGTACATAAAATACTTTCCAGATACAGTCTAAAATAAAAGCTCTCGGGTTATCCGAGGGCTTTTTTATATATGTAATGAGAGGTTGACGAAATGCTTATTTTACGGGAGAATATGGGGTAATTATCATGCAAAAGGAACAGAAAAAGACCATTGTTATTTCAAGTTTCCATACGCTTATATCCCGGAATATCCTTCGTTCGGGAGTGCTGGAGTTTTTGCATGGTAAAGTAAATATTGTTATTTTTTGTCCGCAGCGAAAGAAAGATTTTTTCAAACGCGAATTTGAAAAAGATGGGATTATTGTTGTAGGCATTCCCGAGGTCCCTCTTTCTCGGAGAGAGCAGATTCTCCGGACGGCCGGGGCGTTGCTTTTACCCACATCCACCATGTCTCTTAAGAGCAGGGCGAAATATTGGCGTGAGAAAAAAAGGATACCATACGCTCTTTCCCGTTTTTTATACCATACTATAGCGCGTCTGCACTACACGCCCGTATTGTTCCGTAATATTTTTTCATCATTCTATGACCAAAATATTTTTGGCGGTTTTTTTCAAGCGTATCAACCGGACCTGATATTCTCTACGGACATGCTTGATTGGGATGACATTCGTATGCTTGTGGAGGCAAAACGGCACGGCATAAAAACACTCGGGATGGTCCGTTCGTGGGACAATCTTACGAACAAATCATTAATTCCCGTAGCTGCGGATCATTTTTTAACAAATAATGATTTTATAAGAAATGAGCTCGTGGGGCTCCACAAGGTGCGTTTTAAAGACATTGCTGCAGTCGGCATGCCGCAGTTTGATTACTATATCGGATATAAGCCCACGGGGAGAAAGACATTTTTTGAAAAGCTTGGATTTGATTCAGAGCGGCGAATGATTATGTTTGCACCCATGGGGAGTAAATTTATAGAAACCGATTGGCAAATGCTTCAGTTGCTGCATGACGCCATTCTTTCGGGGGAGATTCACGGACATCCCCAGCTTTTGGTTCGGATTCCTCCAGGGGATGATTTTAATAAAGATGCGCTTCGCCTTTCAGAAAAAGTGAAGATATTTTTTGATAAGCCCGGAACAGCATTTCAGAGTGGAAAAAGAAAGGATAATGAGATGGGAAGGGGTGACATGGTTCATCTTGCCGATTCTTTGTTTTACGCAGATGTACTAGTGAATGCGGGGTCCTCATTGTGTATTGATATGGCGGCATTTGATCGTCCGGTTGTTTATCCTGATTTTGACGGGGGGGAGGGAGCGCCATATTTTCGGAGTGTTCGCCATTTTGGTGAATACCATCATTATCAATATTTATTTAGGCATACGGGCTGCAAAAAAGCTCCTTCGCGGGAAGCGTTGATTGCATGGATAAATACATATCTTGCAACCCCTGCTTTGCATAGAGAAGAGCGCAAAGCATTTTTAGAAAGTCAATGTGGCAAGCACGACGGTAAAGCGCATGCGCGGGTCGCATCCGCCATATTGCAGCTGCTTGAAAACGGGTTCCATGCTTTTTCTGATATTCGCATGGGCAAGAACAAAGAAGATATCTAAAACTTACCCCAACGAATACCATGCCATACCCGTTCGTGTGAATAAAAGAGTAAAATTTTTGCGGCTATTTCAAAAATGCCAACACTCAATGAAAGCTTTATGTTTTTTGTAATAAAAAAAACAAACAGCGCGGTAGTTATTGTCGCAAAAATACGATACGTTATTCCTTTTAAAACACTTCGCGTATGGCTGTCGCGCATGGATGTGTAAGAATGATAACAACTTTTATATAGTATTCTAGGTAGCTGATTTATGCAATAATGATGATTACCATGGAGAACCGTGCGTTATGAGCAATAAGATTGTTTTTATCCCTATATTGCAAGGAGCAGAAGCAAAAAATATTTTGCGGACCCGCTTATATCAGCTTTTACTTTCTGATACGGATATCAGAATTGTTTTTTTTGTCGCGAGTGAAGCAAAGGCGGAATATTATAAAAAAGAATTTTCTCATCCGCAAGTACTATATGAGGTGTTCGGTGCGTACAAACGACCCCGGGGGAGTGAAATATTTGAATATCTAAAATTCCGCTTACTCCGCACATCAACCATTGATTTGCGGCGCAAAAGAGCGCGTGATATGGGTGGCAGCATCTTCGGGTACGTCGCAAGTTATATTCTAACGAGGGCATGTGCGAATAGACTCTGCAGGAGGGTGGTCCGCTTTTTTGATTATTATTGCATACGTGACAATGCCTTTTCTCAATATTTTGACAGGTATTCGCCCCAGCTCATCGTGACGGCGCATCTATTCGGAGAAATAGAGACAAGCATGCTGCGTGAGGCAAAGAAAAGGGGAGTGCGTTCAATCGGCATCGTAAATTCGTGGGACAAGTTAACGGGGCGTGCAATCATGCGCTTGCTCCCCGATATACTTCTCGTGTTTAATGAGATACAGAAAAAAGAGGCATTACGGCACGCAGATATAGATGAAAAAAACATTATTGTTGTGGGGGCGCTTCCGTTTGACTATTATGCGTATGGAACGCCGTCTACTCGTGCCGAATTTACAAAGCGGCTTGGTGTTGAGCCCGATAAAAAAATTTTGGTATATGCTCCCCTGGGCCGCTCAAATAGCGCATCTGATTGGGACATCCTTGATTTGTTGCAATCATGTATGAGAGATGGAAAAATAAAGCATAGCGCCGTTGTTTTGGTACGCTACCCTCCGAATGATTTTATAGACGAAAACGAGGCCAAAAAACGCCCCTCCATTATTTTTGATGTCCCGGGAGTGCGTTTTACCAAAAAACGAGGATTCGGATTGGATTGGGACATGACCCAAGATGACCTTCAGCATTTATTGGATACGGTGGCGCACGCTGATGTGTTTGTAAGTTATGGATCAACGCTCATACTTGATGCGGCGATGCTCGATAAGCCTATAATCAACATTAATTTTGAGATGAGGAAAAACATCCCGCTTTCTCAAAGACCAACGAGTTTTTACGAAACAGAACATTATCAAAAGGCGTTGCGCACGGGTGGCATCCGCATGGTTTCTACTGCTGATGAATTGATAGAGTGGATTAATGTGTATTTCTCGCATCCGGAGTGTGATCACGAGAGCAGACTACGGTTGCGCGATGAACAATGCTGGCGTTTTGATGGGAAAGCCGCGGAGCGGATAGCGGATGTGATATTTTCCGCCATGCGCCAAGAATAGAGATATTATGGAATACCCCAATAAAGAATTCATAGACAAATGGAAAGATATTTCAGGGAAAAGAGAGTCCGGGATGGAATGGACTCTTTTCGTGCCGCCTGGGGAACATCCGCGCACACAGCGACAATTTAATTTATATAATTACTATCAGCTCATTCATAAGATTGTCAAAGGAAAAGGGTATCGCACAGCGTTAGAGATAGGATGCGGCAGAGGGACGCTTGCGTTATTTCTTCACGCGTATGACCGCATGCAGGTAACGCTTCTTGATAGTTCCACGGATGCCATTGGGCTTGCCCGAAGGAATTTTCATGTGTTTGAGGGGGCGGGAGAGTTTGTTGTTGCGGATGCGGCAGATACCGGCCTTGCTGAAGACACGTATGATGTTGTTACATCCATAGGGCTTTTAGAGCATGTGCCCGATTACCATAAAGTGCTGATGGAGGCTTATCGTATTATGAAACCGGGTGGCATGTTGGTGACACTTATTTTGCCGCGCAAATTTTCTTTGCAAGCGCTGAATGATGTATACAAGTTTTTATTGCGCCCGTTTTTGCCAAAAAAGAAACTGCAGAAAGATTATTATCGGAATACCGATACTCCCAAACAGTATGTTACTGCGGCGCAGTCCGCAGGGTTTGCGAAGTGCTCGTATTTTTATGCAAATCCATTCCCCATATGGACGCCGATACCTTATATATGTGAACGGCCGATAACTATGCTGTATCGGGCGATATTACGGTTCCGCCGTTTGTGGACGAAGGAACCCATGAAAACGAATAAGTTCTTTTCGCACGGTTATTTTTTAATATGCTTTAAGTAGCGTTGCTTTATGTTTCAGTATCAAGACATGCCAAAAGAACATATAGTGTGCAATCTGTGCGGAGGAGATAATTTTTTTATTTTGGCAAGAAGCGCTTCTAATGGCCATGCAGCACAAACATGTCTTTGTAAGCGCTGTGGATTGATATATTTAAATCCACGCATGACGAAAGAGGCATACGACGAATACTACAGATCCTTTTATAGAGAAGATAGGGCGCACGCGAAAGGCGAGAAAGAGGAACAATCTCTTGAAGACGGATTTCAGATGAGTGTGCGTTTTGGAGAAGCGCTTGCGCGCGCACTCTCAACATATGTACATACGGAAGGCGTAACGATAGATGTAGGTTCGAATAGCGGGGGCGCGCTTCAGGGGTTTAAGAATATATTTCCCAAATTAGAACTTGTGGGCATTGAGCCATCAAAAGCGCATGCGGAATTCGCAAATATCCGGGGGATTAAAACATATAATTGTCTTTTTGAGGATTTTCCCAAAGAAAAAATGCAAGGCGTATCCCATATTTTGTGTTTTCATACACTCAATCATTTGCTTGATCCGAAGGGGTTTTTTATCTGGGCACATAGTGTGCTGGAGCCCGGCGGGCGACTTATTTTGTCGGTAAAAAATTTCCGAGCGCAAGCCCGCCGGGGCGGCTCCCTTGTCTCCGCAATTCAGATAGACCATGCCTTTATGTTCACTCCTGAGTCGCTCCGTCTTATGTTGCAAATGGCGGGGTTCCGTGTTTTGTATGAAGACAATGACGAATATAAAAACAGAAGCGAATGGACGCATCAACTTAAGTCAGGGTTGTCGGTTCATCACATCCGTATTGTCGCCGAAAAGGCGAATATTCCGGCTCCGGAGGAGCTGGATGTATTAGTAAGCATGCCCCCACTCGTTCTCCAAAGGCAACTTTCCCGTTTCCGTCTGTTTTTATACTACGCGTTATTTTATTCCCGAAAGACAAAGTTACTAAGAAGATTATTCCGTATCCGTTATTAAGCTATATATGCTTTTTTCGCCCCGAAGAAAAAGATATATGCGATATGCGCTCTTTGCTCTCATAGCGGGGTTTTTTGTTGTGGATGCGTTTTTTCTCCTTGTGTTTCTGCAGCAGAACAAAAATGCGCTTGTGTTTAATCCGTTGGTAAAAAAAATATTGCCGACATATCGGGGGCTCCGTGAGCTTGGGGTAAATATCTCGAACCTCGCATATATTCCATATATGTTTGGAGGCGCAGATATTCTTTCGTACGACCTTGAAATTGATAGCGAGGACCTCCGCGCGCTCAACGCAAATCTTCCGGATCCGTTTTCTGATGCGGTGCTCCGGGGGGAAGCGTGGCTGAGCGATGAATTCAAAAAAGAAGTGCCGGCGCGTTTCTTTTTTAATGGAAGAGAGCATGAGGTAAAAGTCAGATATCGCGGCGATAACCCGAACCATTGGGTGCGCACAAAACGATCTTGGCAAGTAGATTTTAAAAAAGAAGATTTGTTTGGAGGTATAGAGGTGATAAAATTAATCATTCCAAGCGACCGCGAGTATTTTGTAAAATACTTGAATGATTACCGCGCCCAGAAGTTTGGCCTTGCTGTGCCCGACGCAAAATATGTGACATTGCGTGTTAACGGAAAAGATATGGGAGTGTACTACCAGATAGAAGACTGGTCAAAAGAATTCTTGGAACGCTCCGAATTGCCGTCCGATGCTAATTTGTATATTACCGAAGACATATCTCTCTCCGAAGGAGATGGCCTTTCTGCGTATGATGGTATCTCCTTTTGGGACAAGCAGACAGATGATGGGCGGTTTAATTTTGAGAATAGGGCTGACCTTGATACGCTGTTGTGGGTTTTAAAAGAGCCTGACGACGCATTCCAGCGTGACATCGGCAATATACTTGATTTGGAAAAATTTTATGCGTGGAACGCCATGTCGCTTCTTGCGGGGAGTAAACATCAAAGTCAAAGCGGGAATGTTCGTTTGTATGCTAACCCAAGCAGCGGAAAATTTGAGACTATACCCTGGGATGTCGGTATAAGTTCGGATATCAGCTTGCCTTTTTTGGGGGAGGATGGCTGTGCTTCGTTCAATGATTTTGTCGCATGCAATGATAAGCTGGTGGATCGGGTGCTTGCGTATCCCGAATTTTCCTTTCGCCAAAAAGAAGTACTCTGGGCGTATGTGTCTGATGACCGTAATATAGAAGACGACATTGCGTTTTTCGATCAGGTGTATCACGATTTACGCCCCCATTTTTATCGTGATTTTGCAAAATACGATAGTAATAGAACATTTGACGCTAAAGTCAGACAAAACAGAAGCGACTTTCAGGATAGCTTTTTTTTGCTCCGCGGCCAGCTACAGGACACGCAAGCAAATGGGGTTATCTCGCTTGATGCATTGGCGCATGAATTGCAAATAGATATAGCGGTAGAGGGATTGGGAGATAGCGCGGTTAAAACACTCACTATTCCCTTTGCTGGAGAAGCAATAGGGAACGCGCGTGTATTTGAAGATTCTAACAAGAATAACATACATGATGCGGGAGACGCGCTTCTGTCCCAGGAATTTATTTCGGGCAAAAATAGTGTCGTCTTTCCGGGTATTCCGCTTCATTTTTCTCCATCGCCGGAGAAAAAGGATACAAAAACGATATTCGTGACATTTGAGCCATTTGGGCAAGGTATGCCTTTTGCGTGGCAGGATGTTCATATTTTGTTTGTGAACTTAATTACGCATGAAGAATTTGATTTTACCGAAACCCGATTCATAGATAAGACAACCTTCCATCATTTTAAGGACATAGCAATGTCTCCGCAGGAGTTTGTGTCTTCGCGCGCCGGTTTTTTCTTACGGAACGGGAGTATTGTACTTTCTTCCGGCACGCATATTATGAGCGGCATCACCGTGATACCCGTAGGGACAACATTTATCGTCTCTCCCGGAGCGACGCTTTTGTTCCAGGAAGGAGCCTCGCTTGTATCATATAGTCCGGTTGAAGCGCGCGGGAGCGAGTTTGCGCGTATTTCTTTCCGTCCATTGCGGGAAGGCGTGGCTTGGGGAGTGTTTGGGGTTGCAAATACTGGAGATGCTAAGAATGTGTTTGAATATGTTGATATGCGTGGCGGAAGTGAGGCCAATATAAATGGGATATTTTTTTCGGGGATGCTTTCTGTATATAATGCTGATGTTGTATTTTCTCATAACGCTGTTGCCGGAGCATATGCGGATGACGGGCTCAATGTGAAGTATGGGACAGTAGATATCATAAACAATATATTTGAGCACAATAGCGCAGATGCGCTTGATCTTGATTATATTAAGCACGGCATTGTTTCCGGGAACACATTTGTAGAGAACGGAAATGACGGCATTGACCTTTCGGGGGCAGGAAGCGGCCTGGTGATACGCAACAATACCATCTCGCGCTCTGGTGATAAGTGCATTAGCGTGGGAGAGAAGTCAGAGGGCAATAGTATTTCAAGCAATATCTTGACCGGCTGCAATATCGGCATTGAAGTAAAAGACCTTTCTACTCCGGTTATTAGCAACAATGAGATCACGGGCAATAATATAGGAGTGCATGCGTACCGCAAAAAAGAAATATTCGGCGGGGGCATGCCGGAGCTGCATGGCAATATCTTCCAAAAAAACGGCATCGATACGCAAAGCGATGAGTATTCAAGCATCATCTTTAATCCTTAACCATTATGCTTCCCAAGCTTCATTTTCAGCGATTTGAATTTAAATATCTGCTCTCTCCGCAGCAAGAATTTTTGATAAAGAAGCGCATTAAGCCATTTATGTCTCGTGATCCGCGTGCTGCAGAATCACAAACCGGGTCATATGAAATATGGAGCTTGTATTATGATAGTCCTCGCTATTTCTATTACCATGAAAAAAAAGACGGCGTAAGAAAGCGAAAAAAGATACGATGGCGGGCGTACAAGCAAAACGGCGTCTTCTCAGAGAACATATTCTTTGAGATAAAGCGGAAAGATGACGCTATTATCTTAAAAGATAGAATATATGTTTCAAAAAAGGAGTATGCGCTATTCGCCGGCCGGGAAGAAGACACCCTTTCCGAAAAAAAAGACAACGTTATCCAAGAATTCTTGTCGGAGAAGTTATTGCGGTCTATTGCGCCTGAGGTGCTGGTTGTGTATGAGCGGGAACCGTTCGTCGGCTCGTTAAATGAAAATGTGCGGATAACCTTTGACCGGAACATACGCGCACGAAAACACAATTCGCTTATATATGAAGGAGAGGATTTTGTTCCGGTGCTGCAAGACAAGACCGTTATGGAGGTAAAATTCAACGGCAAGCTCCCGTTCTATCTGCATGAGGTTATCCGGGAATTCAATTTGCACCGCATGTCGTATTCTAAGTATTGTGAGAGCCTTGATGCATCCCGGAAAGACTCTATTGCATTTTCTTTACGGGACGGTATTATATAATCCATATGGAAAGTTTATTTTCGGAAGGCGCGGGGGCGTCTTTCTCCATTCCGTATATTGCGTTCAATATCCTGCTCACATTTGGGTTGTCTTTTTTGATTGCGTATGTGTATAAAAAAACCCATCGCGGGGTGTCGTATTCGCAGTCCTTTGTATTCACGCTTGTATTGGTATCGGTTATCGTTGCAATGGTGATGATGGTCATCGGGAGCAGCGTTGCGCGGGCATTTGCTCTCTTGGGCGCTTTTTCCATTATCCGGTTCAGGACGCCGGTCAAAGATACGAAAGATGTAGGATTTATTTTCTTTGCGTTGGGTGTGGGTATGGCAGTTGGTACCGGAAATTACGCGATTGCGCTTGTTTCGACAGCGCTGATATTAGCGATAATCTTTTTTCTTACAAAGATTAATTTCGGTTCATTCCATTCGCACGAACATCTGCTTTCGTTTATTGTGGACAGTAAGGACGGCGGGTCCCACTCATTTGAGGAGTTGTTTCAGAAATACATAAAAAATAGCATGCTTTTGAACATTAACGCACGAGAGGGAGGTACTGCGTCCGAGATGGTGTATCATGTAAAGTTTATTGACACCCTTCGTATTGATGAATTTGTGCGGGAGCTTTCCGGGCGCGCGGGCGTTTCTCATGTAAAAGTTATCGCGTATAAGGATGATGTGGAATATTAGATCTAGCTTATTAGTTTTTGCGGGCGGGCCTCATGTGCCCGCTTTTTTTATATTCTATTTATGGGTATTCTTGGTAGCTTGCCTTGAGCTTATTCTAAACTTGCCGAAGGGTGACAATACATCTGGTTGACATTTTGGTATGTGTTTTATATTCTTTTGGCATGAACATTCACAAACAAAGAGGAGGCATGGATATGATCTGGGAAAAGCTAAGCACGGACCTTTTTATTATCGCCGAAGCAGGAAAGAACTTCATCCAAACGGAAGAAGATCGCTCGGTAGAGGAATATTTGGCGAATGCAAAACAGCTCGTTGACGAAGCGGCCGCAGCAGGTGTTGATGCCGTAAAATGGCAGACACATAATGTTGAAGACGAGCAGCTTGATATTGATGTAACAGCGCCTCACTTTAAAGGGAGCGATCGATATTCTTGGGTAACGCGTAATACAAACGCCACTCCGTTTGAAGCTTTTTGGAAGCCCTTAAAGGCGTATTGTGATAAAAAGGGGATATATTTTCTTTCTACGCCAATGAGCCGGGGTGCTGCAAAAATGCTGGATTCTGTAGGCATGCAATTTTGGAAAATCGGTTCGGGTGATATTTTGGATTTTGTTATGCTCGATTATATGCGTGAGAGCGGCAAGCCAATTATTATTTCTTCGGGGATGAGCACCCTTGAAGAAGTAAAAAGAGCAGTTGCCTTTTTGCGGGAGAAGAATGATAAGGTTGCACTTTTGCATTGCGTGTCGCAATATCCTTGCCCGCCAGAGGAGCTTCGTCTCCCAACAATAGAGCTATATAAAGAGATATTTCAGATGCCGATAGGATTTTCGGATCATTCTCTTTCATTTGATTCGGTAGAGACGGCGGTAGCTTTGGGCGCAACGATTATAGAAAAACATTTTTCTATGGACCGCGAGTTGTATGGCGCTGACCATAAGGTGTCATTTACACCTGGCGAATTTAAAGAATTAGTGGATCGCGCGCATGCGGCATATGAGAGCGGCTCCAGAAAAAAAGCAGTGCTGGCGAGTGATTTTGCAAAGAGAGCGCAGACAGCACCCAGAGAAAAGTGTCTCCAAGAAGGAGAGTCGGCTTTCCGTCCATTATTCAGAAAATCGCTTATGGCGGGTCATGACATGTCTGTAGGCACTGTTCTCACAAAAGATGTGCTTTATGCCATGCGACCCCAGCAATATGCCGGCGGGCTGCCCTCAGAAGAGTATGAATCTGTATTGGGAAAGACGATAACGAAAGCTTTAAAAAAATACGATCCCATCACTAAAGACATCATTGTGTAGGGGTTTTTGAGCAAAAGAGTGGAATTAAAATTCCACTCTTTTTTATTACTGTCAAGTCTAGACTAGGTGGGGTGATAAATTGTATTATAATGCCATATTATTGTATCTCAGGGGAGAGAAATGAGAGGGACGCACGAAGAACGGGCTACTTAGGGAGACAGGTAGCAAAAACCATACTACAATACATATATATTATTTCGTCAATTATTTTTATAGAAAAAAGACAGACGACATATGAATAAGAAAAGAAAAATTTGTTTTGTAATTACGAGCTTTATTCATTACAGCAGGAATTTTTTGATACTTGAAGAGCTCCGCAGGCGTGATGATACGGAGCTGCACATTATTGTCGGGGGAGCTGCTCTTCTTCCAAAGTATCTTTCCAAGTTTACAAACATAAAGGAAGAATTGCGGCGCGGAGGATTTACTCATATTCATGATGCATATTTCAATTTGGAAGGCAGTGACGGCATCACAAAAGCAAAAACCGCGGGACTTGGAACAATAGAGTTCTCGACGATTTTCGGAGCAATACAGCCTGATCTTGTGCTTGTGCGCGGGGACCGGTTTGAAGTACTTGCGGCGGCAACTGCAGCGGCGTACATGAATATCCCTGTTGCGCACATTGAAGGAGGAGATGTTTCGGGGACACTCGACGAATCAGTAAGGCATGCGATTACCAAGCTTGCGCACATCCACTTTACGACGAATGAAGATGCGCGTAAGCGGGTCATCTGCATGGGAGAGCGGCCGGAATATGTATTTAATTTCGGCAGTCCCGATGTTGAGCTGGTGCACAAAGCCGCCACCGACTCGGCAGACGTTATAGATTTTGATGAAACGGGGAGTGGCGCGCGCATCGCATTCAATAATGATTTTTTGATGGTGATGTATCATCCCGTAAGCACTGAGGTAGGAACATTGGGAGAAAAAACACGGATGCTTTTGGAGGCGGTACATGAAACAGGGATGCCCGCGTTATGGTTTTGGCCGAATTTTGACGCAGGTGCTGAAGAAATCTCGCACGAGCTCCGCAGATTTCGTGATACGGCAGAGGGTCATACCATCAGATTCACGCGGTATTTGCCGCCGAAAGTTTTTCTTGCGTTGCTGAAAAACACTAAAATGCTTATCGGGAATTCTTCAGCGGGCATAAAAGAGTGTTCGTACTTGGGAGTTCCTGTTGTTATGACAGGCACGCGGCAAAACGGACGATTGCGTTCAGAAAATGTCGTAGAGGTTTCTGACACAAAAGAAGACATAAAAAAGGCGATACAAAAGCAGATGACGCATGGGCGGTATCCGGCGTCAAGCATGTACCATGGAGAAAACACCGCAGAGCGTATCGCGGAAACACTTGCGACAGTTCCTCTGTATATTCAAAAAACATTCCATGAGCAAGAGCCATAAAAAAATATTAGGCATTGTTACTGCGCGTGGAGGTTCGAAAGGAATTCCGGGCAAAAATGTAAAGCCGCTTTTGGGAAAGCCGCTTATTTTTTATACGATCGCTGCTGCGCAAAGATCCGAGGTATTTGACCGTCTTATTCTTTCAACCGATGACGCAGACATAGCGGAAGTCGCGAAACGCTATGGATGCGAAGTTCCGTTCATACGGCCGAAAGAATTAGCGAAAGACAATACGGCGCATTTACCGGTCATTCGGCATGCGGTAGAGTGGCTCAAGGAGCGGGAAGGATATAAACCTGATTATGTGATGATATTACAGCCGACTTCGCCGTTGCGTCAGCCTTTTCATATCAAGGACGCCGTTGCTCTTCTTGATGCCGGCGCAGACACTGTGTTGAGCGTTTCAAAGATACCGAAGCAATTCAGCCCGTATAAGGGCATGGTCATACGGGATGACGGTTTTATGGAGTTGATAAACGGTGATCCGGTGCGCAACCGCGCGATACGGCGGCAGGACCTTAAAGATGCATATTGGAGCGTTGGCGCGATCTATCTTTTTAAGACAGATCTTTTATTTGAGGGAAAGGACCCTCATTTTTATGGGAAGCGGGTTGCCCCATATACAATAGAAACAAAATACATAGTTGACATTGATGAGCCCGAAGATTGGGAGGTCGCCGAAAAAGCATTAATACGGTTGGAAAAAGGAGTATGAACATACTTATTTTAGAAGGAAAACATGATTATTCTCCAAATGCGGTTACCATCTATCGCGCTCTTGGTAATGTCCGGTTTTGGGAGGATGATCTTGCGCTGTCAGTGACGAGTGACGATGAGAGAAAAGATTTCCTTGCGCATACGAATGTTCTCGTGGTGCGTCTTAGGCATAAAATAGACTTTTTGTGGATGGATAAGATGCCAAATCTCAAAATAATTGCGACAAATACAACAGGGCTGAATCACATTGATACGAGAGAAGCCAAGAAGAGAAAAATAAAAATCATTTCTCTGAAGGGGCGCACAGGATTTTTAAAACATATCCCCTCAACCGCGGAGATGACGTGGGGGCTTATATTGGCATTAGCTCGAAATATTCCTTGGGCGTATGGCACCGTTACCGGATACGGTAACAGCAGAGGTGTTGGCAGCGCTTCCGAAAGATGGAACCGAGATGCCTTCAAAGGCAACCAGCTTGCGGGGAAGACGCTCGGCATCATAGGGTTCGGACGTTTAGGAAAAATTGTCGCGCAATATGCAAAGGCGTTTCGGATGAATGTATTATTTTATGATCCGTACAAAAAAACAGCACGGTCGGCAAAAAAAGCATTGTCATTAGAAGAATTATGCAAAAGGGCAGATATTATATCCATGCATGCGTCATATGACCAGGAGAGGCCGGAAGTTATTTTGCAGCGGAGACATTTTGCATTGATGAAAGAAAAAACGCCCTATGTTGTAAATACGGCGCGCGGAGAACTTGTTGATGAAGAAGCGTTGTTGTGCGCCTTGAAAGAAGGATGGATAAAAGGCGCGGCGCTTGATGTTATGGCGCGCGAGGATATGGGAGGCGGCAAGCACTTAAGCGGGAATGAGTTATATAATCATGCATGCGTTTCTTTTGAAGATTTTGAGAAGATGGGCAGGCTCATTATCGTTCCGCACATAGGAGGCGCTACGCACGAAGCGGTGCAGATAACAGAAGATTTTATCGCGGATATCGTCAAAAAACGTTTACAATAATAGCGCATTTATTTTTATAGGGGACTGTGATAGTCTTTAATTACTTATGCAATCAAGAGAATTAGAAAAAATATTGTTATGGGTAGTGCGTATCGGCATTTATGCGTTGCCGTTCACATTGTTAATCGTTTCAAAGAGCGCGTTTTTTCCGTATATTACCACTAAAAATTTTCTTTTTCGGGGGATTGTTGATGTTGTTGCCGCCGGCTGGATCGGCCTGCTTATACTCAATTTTAAGCACTATTGGCCCAAAAAAAGCTTTATCATAATCGCTTTTTCTTTATTGATAGGGGTGGCATTTCTTGCAAGCGTTTTTAGTACTGATCCGTCGTACAGTTTTTGGTCAAATTTTGAGCGCATGGAAGGATTCATCGCGTATTTCCATTTACTTCTCTTGTTGTTGGTACTTGTAGGCGTGTTTCAGAAGCGGAGAGATTGGTTTGTCCTTTTCGGGATGTCTATTGCCGCAAGTGTTCTCTTGTCATTTTATGGGCTGCTTGAATACGCGGGGGCGGTGACAACATTCGCCGATAGCGACCGGGTTATTTCAACCCTGGGAAATCCGTTATATGTTGCCGCGTATTTAACTTTTCACATCTTCCTTTTGGGGTATTTTTTCTTTTATGTCAGAAATACGTATCTTCGCGTGCTTTTTGCGGCGCTCGCGTTTTTTGAGCTCGTTATATTTTTCTTGACCGGTTCGCGCGGAGCGCTTGTAGGTATTGTTGCCGGCTTGGGAGCGATGGTCTTTGTGTCTATGTTCATGGTGAAAGAAAAAAAGAAAAAACTGATCATAGGATTGATTCTTATCACGCTCGCGCTTGCCCCCCTTGGTCTCGGGATGCTTGAAGACGTTTCGTTCGTAAAAAATAACAGCGTCCTTGCGCGCTTCTCGCGCATCTCGATAACCGATACTACCGTATCTTCCCGCTTTATTATTTGGGGAATGGCAGTTGATGCATTTTTAGATAGGCCGGTACTTGGGTGGGGATTGAATAATTTTATTATTCCTTTTGGAGAGCATTATAACCCCGCGTTATTCGGCAATGAACCGTGGTTTGATAGAACGCACAATGTTCCGCTTGAGTGGCTGGTATCTACTGGTATCATTGGTTTTTTCGCATATTTATTATTGATTGCCGCAATACTCTTTTCTTTACGGAAGGCCGCAAAGCGGGGCATTTTAAAACCGCGTGACGCACTCATATTATTTGGAATGGTCATCACATATCTTTTCCAGACACTTTTCGTATTTGATGTGCTCGCAACACACATGATGCTTACGATTGTCGTTGCTTTTCTCGCGGTTTTGATGACCGTCTCAAAAGAGACATGGGAGCAGAAATACCAGAGCATGAGTAGTCGGGCGATATCCGGCATACATATCTTTGGTGTGATAGCAGTGTTTTTTGCCTCGTTTGCGTTTATGTACATTGCTACAATAAAACCGCATCGCGCATCCACTGCTCTTATTGATGCGTTCCGTGCAGTTGGAGAAGGGAAAAACGATGCCGTGCTTAGTTATTTTAATGAGGCGCTCGCATCGTCTCATGGGACTATAGGAGAGCCGGAGGTCCGGGAACAGCTTGCGCGTTTAGTATCAGATGGACTTTCGGGGAGTCCTGGTCTTTTGCAAAATGCTCAAATTCAGGCGATAGCCACTCGCGCACAGGATGAGCTAGAAAAAGAAGTCGCGAGTTACGGAACAACGCATCCCAATATCCGTTTTTCTATCATGCTCGGACGTTTATATGGAGTATTGGGAATTGTAAAAGATGATGAGGATTTGCTAAGACGATCAATCCAGATACACGAGGACGCGATTGCGTTCGCCCCGAACTATATTCCTTTATATCCGTTTGTCGCGAATTTTTATACGAAGTTGCGTCAATACGATATAGCGCTTGATCTTATTCGTGAGGCGGAGAAAAAATTGGCATTGCATAACAAATTCAGCTATGAGGTGTCTTATAACTTGCCTTTCATCAATGTTATCGCGGAGCGCTATGACACCGCATTGGTAGAGACGCAAAGACTTAAGATTTGGCTCGGCGGTAATTTGAACGATATCGACACAACCAAGATGAATGTTATCTTGGATGTCGCGCAGGGGAATAATTCTCCGGGGGGACGGAAGTTCATTGAAGATGTGTATAATTTGGATCCTCGGGTAACTCGTGCGGGCCTTTTGCTCGCAGAGATATATGCGGATGAAGGAAGATATGCCGATGCGCGGCGGGTTGTCGGCGAGGTTCTTGAGAAAGATCCTTCATTGGCGGAAGAAATTAACAATTTTTTAGCGAGTCTCGACGCGCTTGAATGATAGAGCATTTAGTCATACTCTATATTTTATGGCAACAGAAAAACCGAACATAGGAATAGTGGGATTGGGGATGGTGGGCGAGCCGCTCAAACGGTATTTTGAGCTGGAAGGGTTTGTGCGCGGGAAGAACCTATTTTGTTATGATACTGATCCAAAGAAGCAATACTCTGATAATGTGAGAAAGGCAGATATTATTTTTGTTACGGTGCCGACACCCCGGAATCCCGACGGAAGCTGCAATGTAAAGATTGTAGAAAGCGTGATTCAAGAGTATGCCGACAAGAAAAAGGCATTTGTGATTAAGTCTACGGTTGAACCGGGTACGGCGGAACGGATTGCTAAAAAGTATAAAGTAAAAGTTTTGTTTAACCCGGAATTTTTGACCGAATCGCGCGCATGGGAAGATATGATAAATCCCGACCGGCAGGTCGTCGGGCATACCGTATCAGCAAAGGAGCACACCTCAGAAATACTCAATCTCCTTCCTCGCGCATTTTTTACTTCTCCGGGGACGCTCGGAGCGTATAACTTTACGCGGATTAATGCGACAGAGGCTGAACTTGGGAAATACGCAGGGAATTCATTCGGGGCGGTGAAGGTCGCGTTCGGTAATATATTCGCAGATATCTGCAATGCCATTGAATATGTTTTTAAAAAAGAAGGAATAAAAGCGCCCGTTGACTATAATAATGTTCGGAAAATGGTTGCTCATGACCGGCGGATTGGAGACGCGTGGCTTGATGTGCATCACGGAACATACCGGGGCTTCGGCGGATATTGTTTGCCAAAGGATCTTGATGCAATTATTTTTACTGCCCGTACGCTTGAGAAGCAGTTACCCCCCAAGTCAGAAAATCGCTTGCTGCTTGACCGTGGTGTGCGGATTCTTGAGGCAGTCCGGGATTACAATAACACGCTTCTTGAAGTGCAAGGTATTCCGTTTGATAAAGCGACGGGGCATGACCATGAGGTCGCGGCGTTTTTAAAAGAAAAAACAAACAAGAAAGCATCTCCAAAGAAAAAAGAAAAAAAATAGATTCTATGGCTACTCATCAAAAAACGGTATTAGTTACCGGAGGAGCAGGATTTATCGGCACTAACCTTATAGAGCGGCTTGCTGCGGATTCGCATATCCGCGTTGTTTCGCTTGATAATTATTTCACTGGACTCAAAGAAAATCATATTGAGGGTGCTACGTATATCGAAGGCGATACAAAAGATATATTTTCCCACATCACAGAACCGGTTTCCATAGTGTATCATTTGGGAGAATACCCGCGCGTTGAACAAAGTTTTCAAGATGTGCGGCAAGTATGGGAATACAATAGCATGGGGACATTTGCCGTAATAGAATTTTGCAGGCAGCAGGGATGCAAGCTTATATATGCGGGGTCAAGTACGAAATTCGCGGACAACGGGTTCGGCAGGCATCAAAGCCCGTATGCGTGGACGAAGGCGACAAATTCTGACTTGGTGAAAAATTATGGCGATTGGTATGGCCTGCCGTATTCTATTGCGTACTTCTATAATGTGTATGGTCCGCGTGAACGTTCGGGAGAATATGGTTCAGTGATTCAAATATTTAAGGAGCAGTATATAAAAGGAGGACCGCTGACCGTGCGCATGCCCGGGAATCAGCGCCGGAATTTTACTCATGTGAACGATATTGTGCAAGGCCTTATTCTTATTGGAGAAAAAGGAGAAAGAGAGGAATACGGGCTTGGGTCAGAGGAATCGCATTCCATTCTTGATATAGCAAATATGTTTGAGAGCGAAATTGAAATGATACCGAATCGTCCCGGCAACCGCATTGATTCATCGATTGATACGACTACCGCACGGGCGCTTGGCTGGAAAGCTGAGCATAGTATTAGAGATTATATCGCAAGCATTGTTCGTTCGCGTACACAAGTCGTATGAAACAGCGCGTTCTTATTTTTTCAACGGCGTACCTTCCGCTTGTGGGAGGAGCGGAACTCGCAATAAAAGAGATTACTGATCGTATGCCGGAATACGATTTTTTTATGATTACTACCCGATTTTCGCGGGCGCACAAAAAACACGAACGCGTGGGAAGCATAGAGGTATATCGTGTTGGTTGGGGAGTGTTGCCGTTTTTTGATAAATTATGCTCCCCGGTACTCGGCGCCTTGCGGGCGCGGTCTCTCGTGAAAGAGCAGCCGTTCTCTCTTTTTTGGAGCATGATGGTATCGTTTACGAGCATGTCGCCATTTCTTTTGAAAGTACTCGGTTTGCATAGAAAAACGCCGGTGCTGCTGACACTGCAAGAAGGCGATTCGGAAGCACATCTGACATACCGGTATGGAGGACTTATGTTTTTAATGTGGAAGATGGCATTGCGTTTGGCAGACAGAATTCAGGTTATCAGTAATTATTTAAAATCACTTGCAGAGAAAAGGGGAGCTCGTGTTCCGATTGATGTGGTGCCAAATGGGGTCGCGTATACGCATTTTTCTCGGCAGTACGCCCCCCAAGAATTAGATGCGTTAAAGCGCGCACTAGGAAAGGGTAAAGAGGATGTGTATGTTATCACCACTTCGCGATTAGTGTTGAAAAATGCTGTTGACGATGGTATAAGAGCCTTAGAACGTCTTCCTCATCGGGTTAAATTTTTAGTGCTTGGCAAGGGTCCGCTTGAGCGCGATTTAAAAAAGCTTGCAACAAATCTGCATGTTGCCGAAAGAGTTTTTTTTCTTGGCGAGATTAGCCACGCGGATATGCCCAAATATTTGCGCATTGCTGATATATACATACGGCCTTCGCTTTCTGAGGGTCTCGGGAATTCTTTTTTGGAGGCAATGGCGGCAGAGGTGCCGGTTATTGCAACTCCGGTGGGCGGCATCCCTGATTTTTTAACTGACGGAGTGACGGGTCTCTTTTGCAATGTCCGCAATCCAAAAAGTATTGCGATGCAGGCGGAGAGACTTATGCGCGATAATGCATTACGCGATAGCATTATTCAAAATGCCAAGCGTATGGTGGAGGAGAGGTATAATTGGGATACAAGCATAGCCGGGAAGATGAAGATCATATTTAAAGAACTTATTCATGGACATCAGTGGTAAAAAAGTAATCGTTACGGGAGGCGCGGGATTTATCGGTTCTCATGTGGTGCGTGAGCTTCTTTTGCGCGGATGCAGAGTAACTGTTATCGATAATTTATTGACAGGAAAAAAAGAGCGGCTACACCCGCAGGCGGATTTTCAAGAAAAGGATATCCGCTCATTTGAAGATATAGCACCCTTGTTTTCCGGAGCGGATATTGTATTCCATATTGCGGCTCTCCCGCGTGTGCAGCCATCCATACAAGACCCGCGGACAACTCACGATATTAATGTTACCGGCACGCTGAATGTATTGCTTGCCGCGCGTGATGCAAAAGTAAAGCGAGTCGTGTATTCCGCGTCTTCTTCGGCATACGGCAATCAAGAAGAACTCCCGCTGCAAGAAGAAATGGAACCGCGCCCGTTGAGTCCGTATGCGTTGCAAAAATTGCAGGGAGAAATGTTGTGCAAACTATTCAGCGGCATTTATAGTCTCCCAACGGTTTCTTTGCGGTATTTTAATGTGTATGGTCCTGGAGCGAATACGGAAGGCGCATACGCTTTAGTTATAGGAAGATTTTTGGAGCAAAGAAAAAAGGGAGAAAAGCTTACCGTTGTTCCGGATGGAAAACAGTCGCGTGATTTTACGCATGTCTATGATATTGTGCGTGCAAATATTCTTGCCGCGGAATCTGAAAAAGTAGGAAGGGGAGAAGTGATAAATACAGGCGGAGGAAACAATAAAACAGTTTTAGAAATAGCAGAACTGATAGGAGGTCCGTATGAGTTTATTGAACCGCGACTTGAACCGAAGCATACGCTCGCCGGCATTTCGAAAGCAAAGGAGCTATTGGGATGGGAGCCTCGCGTAGATTTTAAAGAAGGCATTTTAGAACTGAAAAAGCTCTATGGTCTGGAAGAGTAGACTTCCCAAAAGCATACTTATTGACATATGTTAAGCAATTTGCTATACTCCTAATAAGTGAGTGTGCCAATTTTTGACACATTTCATCATCATCACGAAAGTTCCCGGCTCTGCCGGGATTTTTCGTTTTTTATGGGTCTTTATGAGTCTTTCATTTTCGTACATGTGGTGGTAGTATTATGGAAGAGAATATTCTTTTTCCTGACGGTCAGGGGTGAGCGCACTCACACATGATGTATGATGGAGTCAAACCTCCCCCTGACTTTCAGGGAAAAGAATGCATGTAAAAACTTTTCTAGAGAAAAGTTTTTTATTTTTTTTGCGTGATGTAATATTTTTTTATTGCATAACGCGCATATGTATAATATTTTTTTAAAATATTTATCCACAGGTTTAGAAATTTTTTATTGTTTTTGTCAATAAATCATTTGATAATATATATAGAAGTACTTTCAAGAAAATTTTATAAAAAATTTTTACACTCTATTCCAACTCGTATTACAATTTTATTGTAGTATGAGTTGGAACAACAAACAGCTCGCGGTCGATGTTTGTTGGGTAGAATTTTTTTCGCATTTTTTATGGCAAAAAAAAGAAAGAAAGCAGCGAAAAAGAGCTCACGCAAGACTACGAAACGAAAGACAACGAAGCGAAGAAAGGCAGCAAAGAAGAGCACCAAAAAGAGCTCACGCCGCAAGAGGAGATAATTTTGATCTCTCGAGAAGCGTCCTGATTTACGGGGCGCTTCTTTTTTGATATACTGACCCTATGAAAATACGCATATATAGCAAAAATCTTGAAATTACAAAATCTATTGAAGTGTTAGTCAATACTAAGCTTGCTGTTCCTATTAAGCGGCTGCTTCCCAAAATAGACAAAAAAATGAACGCCCAGTGCGATATAGAGATACGCAAGCGAAGTGTGCGCAATGCCAGCACGCAGTGGTTTTGTGAAGCACAAGTCGTGGTTCCTGGGAGACGCCTTCCTCTCCGCATGAGCGCGGTTGCGGCATCGCTTGAGGCGGCGGTGAACGAAGCAAAAGACGGAATTGAGCGGCGTATCAAAAGCTTTAAGGGGAAGAAAGAATCTCGTTCGCGACGCGGCGCGAGACAAGCAAAAGAAGTGCTCAAAAGTAATCAATAATACATGTCTCTATTTAAAAAAATATTTGGCGATCCGCATAAGCGCGCAATAGAAAAATTGTCCGCAGCTATTCCAGACATCAACAATGCGGAAGAAAAAATACAATCATATTCCGACGACGCTCTTAAAGAACGGACACAACAGTTAAAGAAGCGCCTGCAAGAAGGCGCTTCTTTTGACGAGCAGAAAAACATGCTGAATGAAATACTTCCCGAGGCGTTTGCATTGGTGCGGGAAGCGTCTCGTCGTTCCATAGGACTGCGCCATTTTGACGTGCAGCTTATCGGAGGCATGGTGTTGCATCAGGGAGGGATTGCTGAGATGCGGACCGGTGAAGGAAAGACGCTTGTTGCGACACTCCCTCTCTATTTAAATAGCTTGCTCGGCAAAGGATGCCACTTGATAACCCCGAACGAATATCTTGCCCGTGTTGGAGGCGGATGGATGGCTCCCGTGTACCATACACTTGGCGTTTCGGTCGGTGTTATTACGCACGACTTTTCCGCGGTATATGACCCGGCTTATACTGACCAGCATGACCACGGAGATGACCGTCTCAACCATTGGCGTCCGGTATCGCGCAAAGAAGCATACGAGGCAGATATTACCTACGGAACAAATAATGAATTTGGATTTGATTATTTGCGGGATAATCTTGCATCAACTCCTGACGCATTAGTTCAGCGTGAGCCATTTTTTGCGGTTATCGATGAAATAGATTCCATTTTAATTGATGAGGCGCGTACGCCGCTTATTATTTCCGCACCCGACCAAGAATCAGGGGCACTGTACCGGACATTTTCGCGCCTTACCCCGCAATTAGAAGAAGGGCGGGACTACAATATTGATGAAAAAATGAAAGCGGTAACTATAACGGAAGAAGGCATCGACCGCGTTGAGAAGCTTTTAGGCATTCAAGATATGTATTCTGAGGGAGGTATCCGATATGTGCATCATCTAGAGCAGGCACTCCGCGCGCAAGCGCTTTTCCATAAAGATAAAGACTATGTAGTTAAAGACGGAGACATTATTATTGTGGATGAGTTTACCGGGAGGCTCATGCCAGGGCGTAGGTGGTCGGACGGGCTGCATCAGGCGGTTGAAGCAAAAGAAGGGGTTGTCGTCCAGCGCGAATCCCGCACCATGGCATCTATTACATTCCAGAATTTATTTCGGATGTATGACAAACTTTCCGGCATGACAGGGACCGCAGCAACATCAGCGGAGGAATTTAGCAGGGTGTATGATTTGGATGTTCTTATTATTCCCACAAACAAGCAGCTTATGAGAAAAGATCTTCCAGACAGGATTTTCCAGACGACCGGAGGAAAGTGGAAGGCGGTTGTTCGTGAGATTAAAGAACGGCACACAAAGGGTCAGCCGATATTGCTGGGGACTACATCTATAGAAAAGAATGAGTATCTCTCAGCGTTATTAAAAAAAGAAGGCATTCCACACGAGATGCTGAACGCAAAGAATCACGAACATGAAGCGCAAGTTATTGCGCAGGCAGGCCGCCCCGGCGCGGTTACTGTTGCAACTAATATGGCAGGACGCGGTGTAGACATTATTTTGGGGGGCAACCCGCAAAGCGTTGAAGAAGCGAAACGGGTAAAGGAACTCGGAGGACTTTTTGTATTAGGAACCGAACGGCACGAAGCACGCCGCATTGATAACCAGCTTCGGGGCCGTGCGGGACGCCAAGGCGACCCGGGGGAGACGCAATTTTATGTTTCGCTTGAAGATGACCTGATGCGCATCTTTGGTCCTGACCGTATAAAAAATATGATGGGGCGCTTCGGCATACCCGAAGATGTTCCTATTGAACATAATATGGTGTCGCGCGCACTTTCGTCCGCGCAAGAGAAAATAGAAGGATTTAATTTTGATGCGCGCAAGCACTTGCTCGAATATGATGATGTATTAAACAGGCAACGCATGTCATTGTATACAACACGCAAGGATTTTCTTTTTTCGGAGCCGGAAAAAATATTTGAAAAAGCAGGAGAGATGATAGAAGAAGAAATAGACAGCATACTCGCGTTTCATACCCAGCATAATTTTATTGATGAATGGAATATAGAAGAAATATACGAAAATCTTCACGCGCGTCTCGGTGTTGCGTCTGATGTGCATAGCCGCTTGCTTGAGATAAAAAAAGGGAAGGGGGGTGCTGAAGAGATACGCAACGAAATGCATATGTATGTTCACAATGTGTGGCGTGGCATGTTTGATAATCGAAAAACAGGGCTCGGGGAGCAGGCGTTCGCGAATCTATTGCGAGCGTACACCCTCCAGATAGTTGATCTTAGCTGGGCGAATCATTTGGAGGCGATGGAGTATATGCGCTCCTCTGTCCGTCTTCGTGCGTATGGCCAGCGGGACCCGCTTATTGAGTATAAAAATGAAGGCTCGCGCATGTTCAAAGAAATGCAAGCGGCAATCCGGGCGCATCTTTCTCATATTGTATTCCGTGTTGGTTCAAATCCGCCTATTAAGCAGACAGAAATGCATGCGTCGCATGCTTCGGCTCAAAGCCCGCTTTCAATGGAAAGCACGCACGTGCATGCCGCACCGAAAGCGCAGTCAGCACCTAAAACGCCGGAAGGGGAAAAAGTAGGACGGAATGACCTCTGTCCCTGTGGTTCGGGCAAGAAGTATAAAAAGTGCCATGGCAAATAAAAAAAGCAGTTTAGAGTGATGCTTAGCACTATGTTGGTTAGCCAATTATGCGGTCGGCAAGCCAGCCAAGGGGTAATAGGTCTCGGACCGAGAGCTCAGGGCTGAAATCAAGCTCCCTTACTTCCGTTTCAGTGATTTGAACCTCAATATCAGCGTCCTCTTCGGCAAAACATTGGGGACAGGGGACTTCGGGAAGGCGGTGTTTTTCGCATCCGTGTTCCGTCCAGTTGGGACTATCTATTTTTGCCATTCTTAACCTCCGTATTTTTTTATGAAATACTAACTTTTTGAGATTATATCATTATATTTATATTTTGTCAATATTTTTGTATGTGTAAGGTGATGAAATGAAGTCGCAGTGGTTCTTGGTTAATGAAATACCGCTTCGGGACATGTGGCCCGATGACAAGCATTGGCTGCCGCTTTTTTCTCAGGAAAGTCGTTTTCCGGGAAGTTTCTTTTTGGCGATACGGATGCTATTCTGAACTATGACCTTAAAGAAGTTTAAACGCAAAAAGAAGATTATGAGGAAGAGTGTCTCACCTATCATTGTCGCGGTATCCGGAGGATTTGACCCGATTCATATCGGGCATATCCGTCTTTTTAAGGAAGCAAAAACACTAGGGGATAGGCTGATTGTTGTTCTGAATAATGACCACTGGCTCCGTGCGAAAAAGGGATATGTGTTTATGCCCGAACGGGAGCGTAAAGAGATTATTGAAGCGCTTTCGTTTGTAGACAAGGTAGTAGTAACGGGTCATCCGAAAAACCCCAAAGACATGAGCGTTACTGATGCGCTTATGCGTATCCGTCCGCATATTTTTGCGAACGGCGGGGATGTGACACAAAAAAATGCCCGTGAGAAGGAAGTATGCAAAATTATCAAATGCAAAATGGCATTTAACACAGGAAAAGGAGGCAAGATTCAGTCCAGCTCCTCTCTGGTGAAAAGATATCAGCGGTCGCTCTAAAGTCCCTGCCCCTTCACCATAAACCACAAGGAGAGCAGAAGGATTTTTATATCGTAAAAAACTATACGCATACCTCTGTGCGCGCGTTGGTAAGAGACATAGCGGTCATCAAGCATATGTTCGCCTCCCACCGCTTTTGCGTCGTGTTTATGAATTTGTACTGGGCCGGTAATACCCGCCTTGATAGCTTTCTTCCGGTATATTCCCTTTGCGATTTCTTTTTTGTAATCAGGGGGAGTCCAGGGACGTGTTCCCACCATGCTCATATCTCCCCGAAGCACGCTGAACAGCTGTGGTAATTCATCGAGATAGAATTTTTTTAATATATTTCCCGTCCTAGTCATGGTTCCCGGCTTTCGTTCAAGCATCTTTGTGCTCACGATTTCACCCCGATCACGGATAGACTGGTAACTTGCCACCTTAAAAATGCGGAACTTGCGGAGTGTGAATGGTTTTCCTTGCGACATGCGCGTTTCCGTGTAAAAAACAGGCCCCCTATTTTTTTTATTGAAAACGCCTTCAATATATATGCATATACTTATAAGAAGGAATATCGGGGAAAGGAGCATAATAAAAAAACTTGCGCTCAGTATGTCAAATGCACGCTTTGTTGTTGCTATGGGTACCATTGTTGTGTTTTCAGATTCTTTCATCGATAATAATGCTATCGTGAATATATGATACTACCTGTTATTATTTTGTAAATATTGCATGCAGGAAATAGAAGTAAAATTTAAGGTGCGTGACTTTTCTTCTGCCAGAAAAATTCTTGAACAGAGAGGCGCGCATATGATATGGAAAGGGATGGAAAGAAGCATTTTTTTTGACACTAGGCGCCGGGATCTTCACAAAAAGAATACTATTTTTCGGCTGCGGGAATGGGATGACCACGGCGTCTACATGGCAGTAAAAACCCCCTCAAAACAGAACAGCAAAAAATACAAGATAAAAGAAGAATTTGAGACCGAGGCGGATAATTTCCAAAAAGCGGAAAAGATGATACGGGCACTTGGCTTTGTAGAAGATTTTTCGTATGAGAAATACCGGGAACATTGGAAACTGGGAGACGCATTTATAGAGCTTGATAGGGTGGGGCGGTTGCATTTTGTGGAGATAGAATCAACAAAAAAAAACATTGATGAGCTTGTCTCTATCCTTGGTCTTGATTGGAAGAACGCAGAGCGGAGAGGATATGTAAAGATACTCAAAGATCTGTCACGGAGAAAAAAAATTTGATGAAAGGGGGGCGAATGATATACTATAGGTATGATTGTAATATTGAACTTCGGTTCACAATTCGCTCATCTTATAGCAAGGAGAATACGGGATCTCGGCGTGCGTGCCGAGATTTTGCATTTTCAGGCATCGATAGAAGAGATACGGGCATTCCATCCTGTGGGTATTATTCTTTCGGGCGGTCCGCGGTCTGTGCTAGAGAACGGATATCCGCGTCCGCAAAAAGAGATTTTTGAATTAGGTATACCGGTATTCGGCATTTGTTACGGTGCGCAGGTCATGGCAAAATTTTTCGGGGGGGTTGTGCGGACGGGAGAAGTCCGCGAATACGGAAAAGAAAAAATATCATGTACCTCGCGCAACCCGCTCTTTAAAGGGCTCACAAAAAAAGAACCTGTGTGGTTTTCTCATGGAGATTATGTGTATATGCTTCCGCAGGGGTTCCAGGCGATTGCTTCAACTGAAGCCTGCGCTCATGCTGCGTTTGCTCATGAGAAAAAACCGTGGTTTGGAGTGCAGTTTCATCCCGAAGTCGCGTATACAAAACGGGGAAAGGACATTATTGCCAATTTTGTCTTTTCTGTATGCGGCGCCAAGAAGAATTGGAGTATGCCCATATTGAAAGATGAGATTATTGCTTCTATGCGAGAAATGGTGGGGGACGCGCATGTTGTCATCGCGCTTTCAGGGGGTGTTGATTCTCTTGTTGCGGCAACGCTGCTTCATCGTGCAATCGGCAGACAACTACACGGCGTATTTGTTGATAATGGATTATTGCGCAAAGACGAAGTCGGGGCGGTGGGAAAAGCAATCACCGCGCAAGGCCTCCATGACATACGTACCGTGGATGCGCGTAAGAATTTTCTTGAACGGCTGAAGGGAATAGAGGATCCGGAAAAGAAAAGGAAGATTATCGGGCATACATTTATCCATGTATTTGAACGGATGATTGCATATGATTTTAAAAAATACCCCGTACGGTTTCTAGCGCAGGGCACCATTTATCCGGACAGGATAGAGTCCGCGTATGGTTCGCATGTGGCAGAAAAAATAAAAAGCCACCACAATCTCACATTGCCGGAACGGTTTGGGTTCCACATCCTCGAACCGCTTGCCGATCTGTATAAGGATGAAGTCCGGAGGCTCGGAGAAGAGTTACGCTTGCCCAAAAAAGTGCTTTGGCGCCACCCGTTTCCGGGGCCCGGTCTTTCTATCCGCGTTGTGGGAGAAGTTACCGAAGAGCGGTTGCATATGGTGCGTGAAGCAGACGCTATTTATATAGAAGAATTGCGGAGGGCGGGGGAATACGGAAAGATATGGCAGGCGTTTGCAGTTCTTTTGCCATTACGCACAGTGGGAGTAATGGGAGATGCGCGGACATATGAGCACATTATTGCGCTCCGCGCGGTGCACTCTGTAGATGGGATGACTGCCGACTGGTATAAAATGAACCACAGTTTGCTTGAGCGCATTTCAAACCGCATAGTCCGGGAAGTAAAAGGAGTAAACCGGGTACTCTACGATATCACTCAAAAGCCGCCTGCGACGATTGAATATGAATAACAAATAACGGTATCATAGATACACATGGTTACGATATACCACAAAGCACTCAAAGATAAGAGTATAAAAGCGCTCAACGAATTCAGAGCGGGTTCCTGGCTGTACGCAGAAAAGCCGACTTCTGAAGAGCTGGAGCGTCTTGCGGACGCGTATGCGTTTGATATCGGGCTTTTGCAGGATGCCATGGATCCGTATGAGGTACCTCGTTTAGAGATTGAAGATTCTATAATCTATATTTTTATCCGTGTACCATATGAAGTAGAAGGGAGAGCGAGCACCGCGCCGCTTCTTATCGCGATTGGAACAGATTTTGTGCTCACGCTTGCAGAGCAATATCTGCCCATTTTTGAGAAGTTTAGAGATGAAAGAATAGAGTTCTCCACAACCCAAAAAACAAAATTAGTGCTCCAGATATTATCTGAAGTGAACAACGCTTATCATCGTTTTTTGAATAATATCAGCAGAAAAATACGGGGGACGAGCGTGAGCATTGACCGGATAGACAACAAAGATATTATCCAATTTGTGACATTTGAGCACATCTTGAATGATTTTATATCGGCTCTTGTCCCGATCAATGACAGTCTGCGCACCTTGCTTCATGGGAAGTCGCTTACATTATATGAAGAAGATAAGGACTTGATAGAAGACTTTATGCTGAGCAATGATCAGCTGGTAAAGCTCTGTTCGTCAAACATAAAATTGATAGTAAATATCCGGGGTGCTTATTCTACTATTATGACGAACAATCTGAACCGTATTATAAAAGTGCTGACCGTGCTCACCATTGTCCTTACCGTGCCCATGATCATCGCCAGCTTTTATGGTATGAATGTCCGCCTTCCGCTTGCTGCGTCGGACCATGCATTTTGGATAATTGTTAGTATCACAAGCGTAATATCGGCTTGTCTCTTCGGTATTTTTGTATATAAGCGCTGGCTTTGACGCTCTAAAAAAGATTGCGCATGCGCCCCGCCCTTCTTGAAAAAAAATAAAAAACAGGGTATATTTTTAACAATAGACTAGTGTTTTGTGTATTGTCGGGGTGGCTCAGTTGGTTAGAGCGAGGGACTCATAAGCCCTAGGTCGTGGGTTCGAATCCCACCCCCGGCACAATGGTGCATAGCTTGCATCTATATATGGGCGCGTGGTGTAGCCCGGTTAACACGTCTCCCTGTCACGGAGAAGATCGCCGGTTCAAATCCGGTCGCGCCCGCTCATAAAACAAACAAACCGCCGTACCGGCGGTTTGTTTGTTTTTCCACATTCCTTAGATACAAAAAGTGCTATACTAAACGCATGGATTTTTTCGTATACGGCATTCTCATAGCATGCATCATTCTTCTTGTTATATCTGCATGGTATTGGCGCAGAAAAGCAAGCGCTGTTTCTGAAAGAAGCAAAAAAGTTCTTCAGGAGCTCGTATCTCTCTTGGTGCATGATTTGAGGGGACCACTGGACAATGTACAGAAGATGAGCGAGCTGATGCTTTCTTCTCGTACCATGACAGAGGAGCGCAAGACACAGTACACCGGGCTTATCCACGACAGCGCATTAGCAATGCTTGTATTGATAAATAATATTTCTGACGCGGCAAAGCTGGGTGCGGGGACATTGGTGGTCAAAAAAATAGATGGCGATATTACACAGCTTATCAAAGATCGTCTTTCATTTTTTTCGCTTGCGATAAAGAACGCAGGACTTACTGTGCGTATGTCTTTTGGGAAAGAAGTCCCTGCCTCCATTGCATTTGATGGAAGGGTTGTGTCAGACACAATCAACATTCTTCTTTCCAACGCGATAAAGTTTAATGAACCAGGAGGGAAGATTGTCCTAAATGTGTTTCGTCACACGAAGGGAGGTGACATAACAAAGGAGGCGAAGCGCAACAATATAACATGGTATCCGCCGACGTATAGCGAGGGAGGAGAAGACGCCGACGCAGTGGTTGTTGTGATCACGCATAGCGATGTCGGCATACCCACGGAGACCCTCCCGCTGCTTTTTAAGAAATATGAGGGAATGGGAGAGACATTTCTTGAAAAAATAAAAAGAGCACATGGCATCAGCCTTTTGATAGCGCGCCATTTAGTGCGCCATACAGGAGGGACTATTGGAGCGGGCTCCGAAGAAAATAAAGGGACGACATTTTTCTTTACCGTTCCGTTTTAATAATGATATAGTGATGGGATATGGACAAGAACACAAAAAGGATCCTTATCGTAGAAGATGATGCAAATTTTGTAAAGGTGCTTGAAGACGGATTGTCACAACATGGGTTCACCCAAATCATAACTGCTGTTGACGGCGAAGAGGGGCTCACAAAAGCGACTCAAGAAAAACCCGACCTTATTTTGCTTGATCTCGTACTTCCCAAAATGCGGGGAGAAGATTTTTTAAAGAAGCTTCGGGAGCACGAAGATATAAAAGCAACGGCGGTGCTTATTGTTTCCCAGCTTTCGGATTACGAAAAGATATCTGAAACAATGAGCCTCGGTATTAAGGGGTATCTGGTAAAATCTGATTTTAGTCTCGAGAGCATGATAAGCCAGATAGAAACGATTCTTTCGGAGGGAGAAAAGAAATCATAGTCTATGGCGAAAATTCTTCTCGTTGATGATGACAAAACATTTTTAGCTGTGCTCTCCGATTGGTTTGAGGGACGCGGTTTTGAGGTGGTGACGCGCACAAGTGGTGCCGCGGCGCTTGAGTATCTGGCAAAAACGCATGTTGATGTAGTTGTTCTTGATTTTATGATGCAGCCGATGAATGGTCTTGAGCTTTTAACGCATATTAAAGAAGATCCCAAAACAAAGGACATTCCTGTGTTTATGCTTTCACAGTTCGGAGAGGGGGATCATATTGAAAAAGCGAAGCGTATAGGTGCTGAGGATTATTTAGTAAAAGCGAATTTTAATTTAGAATCGCTGACCGAGCGTATCAAAAAAATAGTAACGTAATAATGCCATTATGGAGTATCAAAAGAAAATTCTTATTATAGATGACGATATAGCGCTGAGCCGTGTTCTTGCAGATGCTCTAAAAGAACACAATGCATCCTATCAGGTAGAGCTTGCGTCAAGTGGGGAGAAAGGTATCACGAAAGCGAAGGAGCTAAAGCCCGACCTCATTCTGCTTGACCTCATGATGCCGGATTTGTCCGGTGTTGGCGTTATGCAAAAGATGAAACAAGACCCGGAGCTGAGTGCTTTGTCGGTGATTATTTTATCTCAGATGTCAGATATGGAAAAAATTGCGGAAGCTCTGGCGCTGGGAGCAAGGGGGTACATTATAAAAGCTGATGTCGACCTAAAGGCAATGCTCGAACAGATAGACGGCCAGCTTGCTACTCCATAAGGGAGATAAACATCGGAAGGGTTTTGGGAGAATCCGTGAAGAGCGGATTTTTTCTCTTTCAGGCTTTTTGTTATGATACATATATGCAGGAATTACTCGCTACTTTGTATTCAATAGACGGATTTTTTAGCAATGTCCGTATTGTTGATGTTTTTGACGTGCTCATAATCGCGCTTTTTTTGTACATTATAATCATCTTATTTAAGCGGACGCACTCTTGGCCAATTCTTGCCGGCATCGGTATTTTGGTTATCATTTATTCGCTTGCCCAGGCGTTCCATCTGTATCTCACTTCGCTGGTGCTGCAATCATTCTTTGCGGTGTTTATTGTTGTGCTTGTCATTATTTTCAATCAGGAGCTCCGGCGATTTTTTGAGTTCATTTCTTTCTGGAATACGCGGCAGTTTAAGCTCAAACAGGAAACCTCCATCTTCCCATTTGATGTTAATGAAATATTGCAGGCCGTGGCAAAGCTTGCAAAAGAAAAACGGGGAGCGCTCATTGTATTCCCGGGGAATGAAAATATCGAGCGTTTTCTTGATGGAGGGAAGCGCATTGACGGTCTTATTTCCGAAGAGCTTTTAGAGAGCATTTTTGATCCGCATTCTATCGGGCATGATGGTGCGGTAATTATTAGCAAAAACCGTATTGCACGGCTTGGCGCACACTTGCCGCTCTCGTCAAATTTTAAGCAGATAGGAAAGCGGGGGACTCGTCATAGTGCAGCATTGGGTATTGCCGAACATACGGACGCTCTGGCGGTATCTGTTTCAGAGGAACGCGGAACGATATCCGTTGCGCATAACGGAAAACTAAAGGAGCTTGGCAGCGTTGAGGAACTCGAATCATCTTTGAAAAAATTTTATAAAGATATGGCGCAAGGTCCGGTAGGTTCTATGTGGACTGATTTTATAAAACACAACTCGTATCTTAAATTGCTTGCAGTGGGGAGCGCGCTTGTTATATGGTTCTTCTTTTCTTTCCAGGCAGAAACGGTTCAGCGGAGTTTCTCGTTGCCCATCGTGTACCGTAATTTGCCGGAGCGTCTCTTTATTCAGGAGTCCGAACCGCGCGAAGTCACTGTTACTTTTGTAAGCCGTGGCCAGCTTGCGTTTGAGCGCATTGACGAACGGCTTATAGAGATTGCAGTCGACGCAAAAAATTTTTCGGAGGGGCGTAATGTTATTGTGTTAAGCGAAGATATGATTATCCATCCAGCGAGCTTTTCGGTGGTTGAGGTAGTTCCTTCGCAGATAACCGTCCAGGTGAAAAAATTCAATTCTTTTGATGTTTCGGTGCGCACAGACACCCAAGGTACTGTAGCAAGCGGTTACCGTATAAGTTCAATAACCATAACGCCTGACCGCGTAGGCGTGTTAGTCCCTGAGGGCATAGTGCCCCCTGAATTCATTATTACTCAGCCTATCAGCGTAGACGGGCTCGATGCGACAAAAACATTCTCTTCACGGCTTATTTTACCCGCAAATATGCGTTTTCGAGATAATGTTAGTCCGACCGTTTCGGTAAAAGTTACGCTAGTAAAGCGATAACATACATTTGGACCCAAATAAAAAGCCTCGCTGTGTGCGGGGTTTTTATTTGACAAGTGAGTTGGTTTTTCATATCGTTGGCAGAGATATTTTTACACAAGGAGGGAGCATATTGAAAAGCGAGCCGATATACAAACGGATTATTTTGAAGCTAACAGGCGAGATATTCCGTGACGATGAAAGCAATTTAAGCGAAACGCGCGCAGAAATTGCGGCGCAAGAAATAAAAGAAGCGCATGACTTAGGGGTAGAGATTGGGGTTGTGCTCGGCGGCGGCAATATACTAAGAGGGCGTTCACGCGAGAACGATCGTTTCCTTGACCATGCAAGCGCTGATTATATCGGCATGCTTGCGACAATAATGAACGGAGTGCTGCTCGGCGATGTGTTGGAGGGGTACGGCTTAACGCCGCGGCTTATGAGTGCGATAGAGGCAAAAAATATTGCGGAGCCGTATTTCCATAAGCGGGCGCGTCGCCACCTTGAAAAAGGGCGTATAGTGATACAGGTCGGGGGAAGCGGGCGTCCCAACTTCACTACCGATTCAACGGCGATGCTTCTCGCGGTTGATATTAAGGCAGATGCCATACTGAAGGGGACTAAGGTGGATGGTATTTACGATAGCGATCCGGTACTTCATAAAGACGCACATTTCTTTCCGGAGATAGATTATCGTGATGTTAAGAATAAGGAGCTTGAGATAGTTGAAGAAGTGATGCTTTCTTTAAACCGTTTCAAGAAGCCTGCGCATGTCTTTAATATTTTTACGCAAGGCAATCTTAAACGGCTTCTCTTGGGGGAGAAGATAGGCTCGCGGATAATTTTCTAACAATGACTATAAAAAGGGCTTAGTAAGGCCCTTTTTTTGATATATTTTTCCACCTTTTAGGCTTTCCAAGTGGCCTGTTTTCGGCTATACTTAGCGTATCGTGAATAACCTAAAAGAAGCTGAAAAAGCTGCGAAAAGCAGCCAAATTATCGTTCAATCCAAAGACGAAAAAACGCTTCAGGAGGCGCTTGCGGACAAGCATGATGCGGAGAGCGAGCGGCTAAAGCGATATCTTGCAATGCCTGATCTTACGCGGACACCCGGGAGTCCGTTGCACGATTTAGCGGGACGCATCCGTGCTATCCCGCGATTGTCTGATTTTGATATTATTCAAGTCCCAGAAATAGTTGATGCTGATGTAAGCTTTGACTTATTCAATTTTCCTCCTGATCATCCCGCACGGAGCCATTCTGACACATATTATGTAGACGATGCGCACATCTTGCGCACTCATACGACTATAATGTGGTATTACTATGTGCGTGAGCCGGCAATCAAGCAACGAATAGAAAAAAAACAGCCGGTCGGTTCGCTTTGTTATGGCAAAGTATATCGGAAAGATGAAATAGACCGCAATCACATGAATGTATTCCACCAAATGGATGGGTGGTACTTAGTCCCGAAAAGCGAGGGCGTCATAACAATTGACGACCTCAAGGAGGTTCTCATCGAAATAGCGCAAGCGATTTTTGGCAAAGATATCGAATATCGATTCAACAAAGATTCATTCCCATATACAGAGCCCAGCATAGAAATGGAAATAAAAATGGAGGATAGATGGGTTGAAGTGCTTGGTTCAGGAGTTGTACGCCCGGTGGTGCTTCGGCATCTGGGAGTTGACTCCGAAGAATACACCGGCTGGGCGTTTGGTTTCGGTCTTGAGCGGCTTGCTATATTAAGCATGAAGCTTCCTGATATCAGGCTGTTATGGTCTTCTGATCCCCGGATACAAAAGCAGTTAATTTTGGGACAAGAATATATTCCGGTGAGTAAATACCCGCCGATTACCCGCGATATATCGTTTGTGGTAGATAAGAGCTTCGTCCCTAATAATTATTTTGATGTAATACGCGATATCGGCGGCGATTTGATTGAAGAGGTCAAACTGCTTGATAGATATGAGAACGCAGAAAAATTCGGAAAGGATAACATAAGTTATACATATAGGATTATATATCGCTCTCAGGAACGGACGCTCCGGTCCGAGGAGGTAGATGTTTTACAAGACACATTATACGAAGAAACAAAAACACAATTTAAAGCGGAGCTCCGTTAAAACATATGACAGCAAAAAAAGCATCAAAAAAATCAAACAAGGCAGCGGCAAAGCCCCCCAAAGCAAAAGACGCGGCTGCATCAAAAAGCGGCTATAGCGCAAAAGACATTTATGTATTGGAAGGACTAGATCCGGTACGAAAGCGCCCGGCAATGTATATCGGCTCTACGGGAGTCGATGGTTTGCATCACTTAATCTGGGAGGTGGTAGACAACTCTATCGATGAAGCGATGGCAGGATATGCAAAGAATATCTCGGTAACAATGTTGCCTGATGGTGCGGTCCGGGTCGTGGACGACGGCCGGGGCATTCCGGTAGAAAAACATACGCACACTAAAAAATCAGCGCTTGAAACGGTGCTTACAACACTTCATGCAGGAGGAAAGTTCGGAGGCGATTCATATAAAGTTTCCGGAGGACTCCACGGGGTGGGAGTGTCGGTGGTCAATGCGCTCTCTGAATGGACCGAAGCTGTGATATGCCGTGATGGGTATCAATGGAAACAAGAATATGTCCGAGGGAAAGCAAAATACGCAATTAAAAAATTAGGTAAATGCTCAGGTTCGGGTACATCGGTAGCATTTCGCCCCGACCCGCAAATATTTTCGGGCACTGACGGTAATGGTATTCCTCCGTTTGATTGGGAGCGGGTGATAGAGCGTATGCGCCAGCAGGCTTACCTTACGAAGGGCGTTCGCATCAGCGTCAAAGACCAGCGGGAAAAAGATCCGCTCAAACACGAATCGCAGGCATTCTATTTTGAGGGCGGTATCCGTTCGTATGTAAAGCATGTAAACCGCTACTCAGTGCCGAAGCACGATACTATTTTTTATACGGCAAAAGAAGCAGAAAAGATATTTGTAGAGGTGAGTTTGCAGTATGTGGATGATTTGTCCTCGCGCGAACTTACATTTGCAAACAACATCCATACGCCCGAAGGAGGAACGCACCTTACGGGTTTTCGGACTGCGCTTACGAGAATATTAAACGATTATGCACGCAAGAGTAATTTTTTGAAAGCGGATGAGGATAACCTCACGGGAGACGATGTGCGGGAAGGATTAACGGTAGTAATTTCTGTAAAGCTCCGTGAGCCGCAATTTGAAGGGCAGACGAAGGTAAAACTCGGCACACCCGACGCCCGAAGCGCCGTTGAAACGGTTTTTGGAGATGCATTCCGCGCATATCTTGAAGAAAACCCAAATGACGCGCGCTCTATCGCAGAGAAAGTTATTTTGGCGCTCAAGGCTCGCAAAGCCGCAAAAGCCGCAAAGGACACCATTATCCGGAAAGGAGCGCTTGAGGGGCTGACACTTCCGGGAAAGCTTGCCGATTGCCAGTCGCGTGACCCGGAAGAATCAGAATTGTTTATCGTTGAGGGGGACTCTGCGGGAGGTACTGCAAAGATGGGACGAAGCAGGAGGTTTCAAGCGATACTGCCGCTTCGTGGAAAAATTTTGAATGTTGAGCGCGCGCGTATTGACAAGATGCTTGCCTCAAAAGAAATAAAATCATTAATTATCGCGCTTGGTGCCGCTATCGGTGCTGAATATGACGAAAGCAAGCTCCGGTATCATAAAGTCATTATCATGACCGATGCTGACACCGACGGTGCGCATATTAGAACACTACTGCTTACGCTTTTTTACCGGTATTACAAGTCGGCAATCGAGAACGGCTACATCTATATTGCAAATCCGCCGCTTTACCGAATACAAAAAGGAAGAGATGTGCGCTATGCGTATAGCGATGCGGAAAAAGAAAAAATACTAAAAGAGTTGGAGAAAGAAATAAAAGCTAAACCCTCCTCAAAGAAAATAAAACAAACGGCGGAGAAAGAAACAGAAGCTGAAGCGCCCGCCGGAGGTGAAGAAGTGCCCGCAGAAGATGGGAAGATACGAGGTGTTACCATCCAGCGCTATAAGGGGTTAGGAGAGATGAATTCGGGCCAGTTGTGGGAAACTACTATGGATCCGGAAAACCGCATATTGAATAAGGTGAATATAAAGGATGCCGAAGAAGCAGATCGCATATTTGATGTGCTTATGGGTTCTGAGGTAGCCCCTCGTAAGAGTTTTATCCAAGGACACGCAAAAGAGGTGCAGAATTTGGATGTGTGATGTTCGTTGACAGAATTCATCCTTTTCTTTATACTGTAGATATTATTGAACATAAAAAGCCCCTGCGGGGCTTTTTAAGATAGATGACATTATGATTCAAAAACTTGTTGATTACGTAAAAGGTTCGCGTCTTGAATTAAAGCAGGTCACTTGGCCGACGCGCGCAGAGACCACCCGGTACACTATTCTTGTGATTGGCATTTCTATTGCGATTGCGCTTTTCTTGGGCGTGCTGGACTTTGCGTTTACATCTATCCTTGAGGTGCTTTTGTAACATATGGGAAAACAGCAGTTAGAACAGGGAAGGAATTGGTACGCAATTCATACATATTCCGGATATGAAGCTGCGGTTGTTCGGAATCTCAAGCAGCGCATTGAGTCGCTCGGCATGGAAGATAAAATCTTCAGCGTTCTTGTCCCGACGGAAAAAAAGATAAAAATAAAAGGCGGTAAGCGTCATATTGTTGAAGAAAAAATATATCCCGGGTATGTTCTTGTAGAAATGGTGGTAACGGATGATTCGTGGTACGTGGTACGGAACACTCCCCGCGTGACGGGGTTCGTCGGGTCAGGCACAACGCCGACACCGCTTTCAAAGAACGAAGTAGACGGTCTCTTTAAGCGCATGGGCGTTGAGGAACCGAAATTTAAGATTGATGTTTCTATCGGTGACCCAGTCCGTATTACCGACGGTCCGTTCAAAGAATTTGAAGGGAAAATTTCAGAAATTGATGAGGAGCGGGGTAAGGTAAAAGTGCTTGTTGGTATGTTCGGGCGCGAAACACCGGTAGAGATTGACATTCTTCAGATGAAGAAACTATAATTTCAATATTATTATGGCAACAAAAAAGATAAAATCCATCGTAAAATTGCAGCTTCCCGCGGGGAAAGCTACGCCTGCGCCTCCGGTAGGAACGGCGCTTGGTCCGCATGGAATAAACATCGGAGAATTTTGTTCAAAGTTCAATGATGCAACCAAGGACCGGGCTGGAGATATCATCCCGGCGGAGCTCACTATTTACGAAGACCGCAGCTTTGACTTTAAGCTAAAAACATCGCCTGCAGCATTTCTTATCAAAAAAGCAGCAGGTGTTGAAAAGGGAGCGGCAAACCCGCTTACTACAAAAGTGGGGAAAATAACCAAAGCACAAGCGCGCGAAATTGCAGAAACAAAAATGGAAGACCTGAATGCTTACGATGTAGACGAGGCGGCAAAAATCATAGAAGGCACAGCGCGTTCCATGGGCATAGAGGTAAAGTAATCAACGTTCTATTACATTGGACAACCCCGCTTACGGCGGGGTTGTTTTTTTGTTCCGAAATACATACAATAACGGTGCAGTACATTCAAAAGGAGACATATATCATGAGCAAGGAACGGGATGAAAAGCGTGAGCGGGTATTTTTGTGTTCTATTTTATGCCATACTCCTATGTCGACTTGCGATCGGTTCCATATTGCAAGCGGCATAATAAAAAACAAGCGTATCGTCGGAGTTGGGTACAATGGGTCGCTTCCCGGAGAGCCGCATTGTGACGAAGCGGGCCATCTTATGATTGACGGTCATTGTGAGCGCACCAACCATAGCGAAGAGAATGCTGTGTTCAATACCGACCCGAAACAGCTTGAAGGGGCAACGGTTATGATAGTAGGTACGCCATGCATCCGATGCTTACGGACACTTATTTCGGTAGGAATAAAAAAGATTATTTGTTACGGCGAGTATGACAACGCGAAAGGAAAAGAGTTCATGAGTGAGCTGAAAAGAAAAGATATTGTCTTTGAGCAGCGCTATGTCGATTATCAGCAACTCTTCCAGCAGTTATTTGATGATATGACAAACAAGGGCGGCATATTACATAGAGAAAATTACCGGCTCAAAGTGACCAAAGTGCCGCTTGACGGCGCTTTGCCAAAGAGGGACGCGGGACTGCGCACAAAAAAAACATAATACGAAAAAACCGATGCATACGCATCGGTTTTTATGCTGTTCCGGTGCTGCCAAATCCGCCCCTGCTTTTTTTATCCATGGATTCTTGCTCATCCCACGAAAGCGCACGCGAAAGCCTCACGAACATTCCCTGGCCGATACGGTCTCCGCGTTGTATGGTGACAGGTGCATCGGTAAAGTTAAGCACTTGGAAAAGGATCTCATCGCTATCTCCGCAATAGTCGGAGTCAATGACACCGATGCCGTGCGGTATCAAAAGTCCCTTTTTGGGAGAGCTGCTCCGAGAGGCAAGAATAAGAACATGATTTTGAGGTGATTCGATGATCAGATTGGTGGGAATATACGCAAGAGACTGCGGCTCCACGACGGTATCAGTGCGCGCGTAGAGATCAAATGCAGCTGCTCCCGTCGTTTGGTATACAGGGAGTGGGAGCGTTTTATCAATCCTTTTGATTCGTACTTTCATAATATACGGTTTATGATATACCCCGGCCGAAATTTTGTACAGAAAAAACAAAGAATCGCGCAATCGCGGGCATCTATTTCAATAAAAGTTTTTCCACTAGACAATCAGACTGCCAGCGGGGTATACTTTTTCTACAATAAAATGTTCATTTACAAGGAGGCATAGAGTTATGCAGAGAGGTCCATATACCGGTATCGGAGTGATGATATTCAAAAGCGATCTCATTCTTTTGGGGAAGCGGAAAGGATCACACGGGGCGGGAGAATGGGCGTTCCCGGGAGGTTTGGTTGAGCTGGGAGAATCTTGGGAAGATGCAGTGTCGCGCGAATTAAAAGAGGAAACAGGAGATGCGTTACGGATAGGGCATTTGTGTTATTTTTGTCTTGCGCACGAAGCGCACTATGTCCATGAGGATCCGACGAAGCAATACACGCATTTAGGGTATGTCGCGGACTGGGAGGGGGGCGAGCCTTGCGTAATGGAACCGGAAAAGTGCGAGGCATGGAGCTGGTTTCCCGTAGATGAGCTGCCGAGCCCGATGTTCTCAATGACGAAGTATATGCTCATGAGTTATATCCGCGGCGTTCCGTATGCCGATATAGCAAAAGCAAAGCGCATTACGAAAGAATTCAATCAAGAGGAGGTCGCTGCATATTTTCAAAAAAAATTTTTTGAACAGTCAAAAAAACGATATGATTAAGGAGTGTATATGTATATGAAAGCATTGCCGAGGGGCATTTTTATTTTATTTGAAGGAGGCGACAAGGTAGGAAAAACCACTCAGCTAGAAATGGCAGAGCGGTATTTGGAAAGCAAAGGATATCCTGTACTGCGGACGAAAGAGCCGGGGGGCGGTGATATTGCAATCCGTGAAAAGGTGCTCTCTGACGAATCATTGACCGCAGAGGAGCAATTGGCGCTTTTTTGCGAAGACAGGCGGATACATGTAGAACAAAAGATCCTTCCTGCGCTCAAAGAAAAGAAAATAGTGCTTTGCGACAGATTCGAACCCTCAAGTATCGCATATCAGGGTGCAGGTGGAGGCATGCCCGTCAATCGTATCAGAGAACAAAGCGGCAAAGCCCGAAGCGGCACGTGGCCTGACATGATACTGCTGTATGATGTAGACCCGGAAAAGGCATTCACACGAGCAAGGGCCGAAACATCGTTTGAAAAAAAGGATATGGATTACCAACGGCGCGTCCGCAAAAGCTTCTTAGAGCAGGCGGAAGAAGACATAAACAGATGGAACATCATCGACGCCTCACGCTCCGTGGAAGATGTTTGGAAGAAAACAAAAAAATGTATTGATGCATTTTTCTTAAGAAGATTTGGTATACAGATTTAAATATACCAATCCGCACGGCTTGCCGTGCGGTTTTTTTGGTGGCAAAATAAAGAAAATTCTTTTACAGGGAGAATATGCATGCAGGCGTATCTAGACTTATTGCGTGACATCAGAGACAACGGAAATGAAAAAGAAGACAGAACGGGCGTGGGTACAAAAAGCGTGTTTGGCCGCCAGCTCCGTTTTGATCTCAAAAAAGGATTCCCGCTGCTTACAACAAAAAGAATGCCGTTTCGTTTGGTTGTTGAGGAGCTGCTGTGGCTTTTGCGCGGAGAAACAAACATCCAATCTCTTGTTGAAAAAAAAGTACACATTTGGGACGATTGGCCGTTTGCGGCGTATAAGAAAAGCGAGGAATATGCAGGCGAGTCCGCTCAAGAATTTGCAGAAAAAATACGGACGGACAATCTCTTTGCGCTCCGGTGGGGGGATCTTGGGCCCGTGTACGGAAAACAATGGCGCGCATGGCCAGGACTGGACGGAAAGCCGATAGACCAGATAGCGGATGTCGTGTCCCAGATACAAAAGAACCCTGATAGCAGGCGTCTTATCGTAAGCGCTTGGAATGTTTCATATATCAGCAAGATGGCGCTTCCACCATGTCATTGTTTTTTCCAGTTCTATGTCGCAGACGGCAACCTTTCGTGCCACATGTACCAGCGAAGTGCTGATGTATTTTTGGGCGTTCCTTTCAATATCGCTTCCTACGCCCTGCTTACATGCATGATTGCGCGTGTAACCGGGCTCAAGCCGCATGAATTCGTGCACACATTCGGCGATGTTCATATTTACAGAAATCACATAGAACAAGTGAACGAACAGCTTGAACGCGCTCCCAAGCCGTTACCGGTTGTTAAGCTTAATGCATCTATTGATTCGATATTTGATTTTTCGTACAGCGATATTGCATTACTCAACTATGAACCGTATCCGGCGATAAAAGCGCCCATCGCGGTGTAAGGAGAGATGATTATGGCGGTATCAATGATTGCGGCTATGGCAAAAAACAATGTTATCGGACATAGGGGAAAGTTGCCCTGGCATTTACCGAAGGATATGGCGTACTTTGCGAGTATGACAAAAGGGCATCCGGTTATCATGGGACGAAAGACATTTGAGTCAATTGGAAAAAAGCCCCTTCCGCAAAGGACTAATATTGTTATCACAAAGCGTGATGTATACGCGGCTCCGGGGTGTCTTGTCGCGCATTCATTAGGTGAGGGGCTTTTTTATGCCCAAATATCTCCTCACGCAGAAGAGATATTTATTATTGGCGGTTCAGTGGTGTATAAGGAGGGATTGAGATATACCGAACGGCTTTATATCACCGAAATTGATTATGAGTGCGAGGGAGACGCGTTCTTCCCGGATATTGATTCCTCATGGTGGAAAGAAATATCCCGCATTGAAGCATTGCCTGATGAAGAGAACATGCATCGCCACGCGTATGTCACCTACGCAAAGTTGACCGAAAAAGAACGGAGTGTCCTCGAGCGGGCATTCCATGTCGTCGTTGAAATCATGCCGAAGGATTCTATTCTTGATCCGGAAGGGGCTGCTATTATGAAGGGACTTCACACGCTCGGGTTTACTCATGTGAATCGCGTACGGATTGGAAAGCGCATACAGCTTGAAATGCGCGGGACAAGCTCGGCAAGCATCCGCAAGAGCGTTGAGTCAATGTGCCAAAAACTTCTTGCAAATTCTATTATCGAATATTATGCAATACAGGTTATGTAACCCGTAAGCCCCGTCAGTAAGAGCGGGGCTTTTTCTATGGTATGCTGGAATTATGCGCTACAAGATTAATGATACTATCCACCGGATTATTCCGTATGGCGAGCGGGAAAAAACAGTCATTGACCATCCGTACTTTCAGCGTTTGCGCCACATTAAGCAGTTAGCGCTTGTGCATTTTGTATTTCCTGGCGCGGTACACGACCGTTTTTCGCATTCATTGGGTGCGATGCATATGGCGTCTCTCATCGGCCGGCAATTTTTTTACAACAAAGAATATTCTGTGCTTGCGCGGGTTCTCAAGAAAAAAGAAAAAGAATTCCTAATGCTTATGATGAAGCTTTCGGGACTCTTGCATGATATCGGACATGCGCCGTTCTCTCACGCAACAGAGTATCATATGCCCGATTTGAAAGACCTTGCTATCCCACAATCCCGTTTTAAAGAAAAGCAGGCTCGGCGCGCGAAACACGAAGATTACAGCGTCCTTATCATATACGCGCTTGCAAAAGATGTGCTTTTCCGCGGACGGAAATATAAGGCGGTTTTGTCAGAAACCGAAGCGGAGATTATAGCGTCTCTCATCCATAAACACATCCGTATTCCTGATTCATGGCACAAGCAATTTTCTTCAGACATCAACACAAAAGCACTTCATGCGCTTATCCGTTCGTGGATATCCGGCGATATCGACATCGACCGGATGGATTATCTGTTACGCGATTCATATTTTACCGGCGTTCCGTACGGCAACTACGACGCATATTGGCTTATCAATTCGTTCGGCGTCATAGAGCGAAAGGGGGAATATATAACATCTATTTTTGAAGCGGGCGTTCACTCGTTTGAATATTATTTGCTCGCGCGCTACAACATGTTCACGCAGGTGTATTTTCACAAGACAGTGCGTTGCTTTGAATATTATCTGAAAGAAGCATTTTCTACCCGCGAAATAGACTATCCTATCCCGAGCGATCTTGAAGAATATGTTATGCTCCAAGATACGACTTTTTTTGAATTGTTGTATCAGTATGCGGAAACACATCCATTTTCGTGGTCAGGCAGGCTGATTGCGCGTAAACCCGCCAAGCGCGTGGTGCGCATATGGGGGAAAAATTCAGGAGCTGAAACATTGTTTAAGAACATGCGGCGGGATTTCCAGAAAATATCGGTGCACCCGTTCCTGGTATTTTCTCAGAGCAAGTTTTTAGACTATGAAGAAGGCATTTCGTCCAAAAAAGAACACGAAAAAACACGTTCTCTTTTTTCCGCGCTTTCCATGACCCCCCTTATGATTATCCGTAAGCAATTTGGCATCCGAACTGCTCTTAGTATGGAGGATTCTTCGTTCATCTTGAAACATTATCACCAAGATATTAGTATGGGAGATATCTTCATCCCGCCTGAGGAATACGAACAGGGGAAAGATGCTATAATCGCTATATTAAAAAAACATTTTAAGGCATCTCCCTCGGAGATTATTCTGGAAGAAGAGCATTGATCGTATGATGAAATCTCAATTAGCAATACGCATAGGAGCCGTTATCCTCCTCTTGTTAGGGGTATGTTTGGGCTATATCAATATTTCTCCATTTATCGGTGGAGCATTTCAAGACGTTGTCCCATTCAAGCTCGGTCTTGATTTGCAGGGAGGAACGCATTTAGTGTATCGCGCTGATACATCCGTTTTGGGCGGGCGCAACATAGACGAAGCGATGGCAGGTCTCCGAGATGTTGTTGAACGGCGTGTAAACTTTTTTGGCGTTACCGAACCGTTGGTGCAGGTTCAGCAGTCAGGCGACGAGCAGCGTCTTATCGTAGAGCTTGCGGGCGTCTTTGACATAGGACAGGCAATCCAGATAATCGGCCAAACCCCGTTTTTGGAATTTCGTACCGAACGCCCTGAAGAAGAAGCAAAACAGATGCTTGCGGACTTAGGCATTCAAGAAGGTGAGCCGATACCTGCAGGTACGGCAATTCCTGACGATCTTTTTTATTTGCATACTGACCTTACCGGGAGATATTTAAAAGAAGCAACTATATTGTTTGGAGACGGACAGAGCAGTTTGGGGCCGAGTGTGGGGCTCCAATTCAATGATGACGGGGCGGAAATTTTCCGGCAGCTTACCCGCGATAATGTCGGGAAAACCATAGCCATTTATTTGGACGGCGTTCCTATAAGTACGCCGGTTGTGCAGGGGGAAATATCGGGGGGACAAGCGCAGATTACCGGAAACTTTACCGCGGAAGAAGTGCGTGATTTAGTGCGTAATTTAAATTCGGGGGCGCTCCCGCTTCCTATTGAATTGATATCACAGCAGAATGTCGGGCCGTCGCTTGGCGCTTCAGCTCTTGCAAAAGGAGTGAATGCGGGCGCGTATGCGCTCATTGCGGTTGCGTTGTTCCTGCTCTTATGGTACCGGCTCCCCGGGCTCATCGGTATTTTTTCGATCGCATTCTATACCATTGTCCTGCTTTTTTTGTTTAAGCTGTTTGGCGTTACACTTACAACCGCGGGCATCGCAGGATTTATTCTTTCGGTCGGTATGGCGGTGGATGCAAATATTCTTATTTTTGAGCGCATCAAGGAGGAAGTCCGCCGCGGACAGCAGCTGGACATTGGTGTAAAAGAAGGATTTTGGCGCGCGTGGCCGTCTATCAGAGACGCAAACATTTCTACGCTTATTACTTCAACCATCTTGTTCTGGTTTGGGACAAGTATTATAAAGGGGTTTGCGTTAACCCTTGGTATTGGAGTGTTCGCGAGCTTAACATCCGCATTTTTGGTGACTCGCACATTTTTACTTGCGGTGGGATTCCGCAACAAAGCGATAAGTTCGTTTCTGTATGGAAGCGGCATTAAATAAAAAATATGTTCATCGTAACGCATAGAAAACTATTTTATATATTTTCAGGGGTGCTTGTATGCGCGAGCATTGTGTTTCTTGCTGTGTGGGGACTGCAGTTTGGTATTGATTTTACGGGAGGGTCGCTTTTAGAAGTGCGCTTTACTGATGTGCGTCCGGAAATCCCAATATTGCAAGAACGTCTGAATAATGTGAAGTTTGGTTCGGCGGTATTACAACCTTCGGAGGAGAGCAATCTTTTAATACGCACCCGTGATATAACAGAAACCGAACACCAAATCATTCTTCAGGCACTTGCCGGGGACACAGAGCCCGCAGTGGTGCTTGAGGAGTTGCGTTTTGATTCCATTGGTCCGGTTATCGGGAATGAATTGCGGCGAAAATCATTTACGGCACTTTTGCTGGTGCTCTTGATGATACTTATTTTTATCACATGGAGTTTTCGTAAGGTGTCGCGTCCGGTTGCGTCATGGAAGTATGGGCTAGTGGCGCTGATTGCTCTTGCTCATGATGTTATTATTCCGGTGGGACTCTTTTCGCTTTTAGGTCAGTTTTATCATGTTGAAGTGGGAACGCTCTTTGTGACTGCTCTTTTGACCATTCTTGGGTTTTCGGTCCATGACACTATAATTGTATTCGACCGCATCCGCGAGAATATTACGCGCATCGGTTCTACTATTCCTTTTGAGGAAGTCGTAGGAAAGAGCTTAAGCGAAGTTATGGGGCGCTCTATTGCAACATCTTTTACACTCTTTGTTGTGCTCTTCCTCCTCTTTCTTTTCGGCGAATCATCAACGACATTCTTCTCCCTTACTCTTTTGGTGGGAGTTGTTGCGGGAACCTACTCATCTATCTTTCTTGCAAGCCCGCTTATCGTAACCTGGCAACAATTCTCTTCTCGAAAATAAATAAAAAAAGCGGCCGTCGGGCCGCTTTTTGTTAATGGATTTCTCCGCGATTGAATGCATGAAGCACCTTGCAAAGCGCTTCTATGTGCTCGGAAGGAGTATGTCCGCATACGAGCGCGTCTTCTTTTGTGGTCTTCAGCGCTTCAAATTCTTTTTCAATAACTTCCATATAAAAGTCTTTGTGTGTCTCCGTCGGGATAAAGATAAGCTGCGTTGTGTCTCTAAATATACTAAGGAACCCAGCCACCCATTCTTTGCGGGGGACGCGGGTTCTGTATGCTTCTTGTATTTCAGATGCATCAGATTGAAGATTCGCAAGCGCGCAGCATGCGACAGCGCCAAATGTTATTGCATCAGGGTGTATCTTTTTTAGGTCCATGGAATTTCCCCCTTTTTAAATATCCAACCAGGATTTTAAAAAATTATATATTATATTTTGCTTCTTGTCAATATTCATTTGCGGGAGTATAAAAATCTGGTTTAATAAGGAAAGATGAATTCAAACGAACTCCGTGAAAAATTTCTTGATTTTTTTAAGGAACGGGGCCATGCGGTCGTCCCGTCGTCTTCTCTTATTCCTGATGACCCGTCGGTGTTGTTAACGACCGCGGGGATGCAGCAATTTAAACCTTACTTTATTGGTAGGGCGGATCCGGTGCGCGATTTTGGGAGCAAGAATACGGCTTCTGTGCAAAAATCGTTTCGTACTTCTGATATTGACGAAGTGGGAGACGAGTCGCATCTGACATTTTTTGAAATGCTCGGAAATTTTTCGTTTGGCGGGTATTTTAAAAAGGAGGCAATCCAATATGGATATGATTTTATTACGAGAGAAATCGGCTTGCCGATAGAATATGTAAGCGTGTTTGAGGGCGATAGCGAAGTGCCCGCCGACACCGAGTCTGAAGAGATATGGAAAGCGCTCGGCGTTACAAACATAAAAAAATTAGGCCGCGAAGATAACTTCTGGGGTCCCACCGGGAGCGAGGGGCCATGCGGGCCGACAACGGAAATATATGTAAAAAGCGCCGGAGGGAAAGATATAGAAGTCTGGAATATTGTGTTTAACGAATTTTATTGCAACCCCGATAAAACACTTCGCAAGCTCGAAACACCCGGCGTGGATACAGGCATGGGGCTTGAACGGCTCGCAATGGTTTCGCAGGGCGTGCCGACTATTTTTGATACGGATTTATTTAGGTCTGTTATGGCGCTTCTCCCTGAAGCAATGGATATCCGTAGAAAAAGAATTTTTGCTGATCATGTCCGTGGAGTTGCGTTTTTGATTGCAGATAGCGTGCGTCCTTCCAATAAAGATTCCGGGTATGTGCTGCGCAGGCTCATGCGTCGCATCATTGTGTATGGCGAAAAGGGGATTAACATCAAAAAAGCATTTGAGCATATTGTTCGGGAGTATAGCTCGTTTTACAAAAATCTTACCTATGCTGTTATCGAGGGCGTGTTTGATGAAGAATACCAAAAATTTTCAAAAACGCTTCGCCGAGGATTGCGGGAATTACACAAGCAAGACATGATTACTGCGGAGTCCGCATTTATGTTGTACGAAAGCTACGGGATTCCGTACGAAATTATAAAAGAAGAGGGGGGAGAGCATGCCTCAGCATTAAAACGAGAAAACTTTGATAAGGAATTTGAGCGCCATCAAGAAGCATCGCGCAAAGGCCAAGAGAAAAAATTCGGCGGGCACGGACTTATTTTGAACACCGGAGAATTAAAGGCGGCAAACGACGAAGAGGTCAAAAAAGTAACCCGCCTGCACACCGCAACGCATCTGCTCCAGGCATCTCTCCGCAAGGTATTGGGGGGCGATGTACAGCAGGCAGGTTCCGATATCACCGCGGAACGCACGCGTTTTGATTTTACCTTCCCGCGCAAGGTTACTCAGGATGAGCTCCAGCAGATAGAAGACATGGCAAACAAAGTGGTTGAGGGCGATTTTGATGTTATAATGGAAGAGATGGCATATGAGGATGCAATACGGAACGGGGCGCTCGCATTCTTTAAAGAAAAATATCCGGAGCGCGTTTCCGTCTATAGTGTTGTAAAAGACGGCGAAGTGTTTTCCCGCGAACTCTGCGGAGGGCCGCATGTACGGCACACCGGAGAGATAGGGAAGATAACTATCACCAAAGAAGAATCTTCTTCAGCAGGTGTCCGGCGCATCCGGGCCATCATAGAGCCCTAATTAGGGGTTTCAGATGGAATTATGTCTGCACTCAGACGATCTCATAACGAAAAGATTAATATTGGTATTGCGATAGGCACGGGGAGTGTCAACGCAATTATCTATGGCGTCAGGAATGGAGCAAAGCCGCGTATTATTAAAAGCGTTTTGCGTCCGCATTCCGTCATGCCGCAGCCTGACTTTAAGGCGCTTGAGCAATTTGTAAAACACGAGTTTGGTGAGGTGAAAAAAGACTTTGCTGATGTCTTGCATGGCGAGCGCATCCATGATGTGCATGTGCTTTTGTCTTCGCCGTGGTACTTTTCACAGACCCGGATTGTAAACATAAGCAACAAAGAGCCGTTCGTAGCCGAAAAATCGTTTTTAAAAGAGAATATTAATGAGGAAAAAGAGCGGTTTATACAGGATGCGCGCAAACAGTTTTCTTTTCCAGCAGAGGATTACGCGATTATCGAAATGTCATTTATGAAGATTCTCATGAATGGCTACGAAGTAAATGATTTTTTGAATAAAAAGGCGCACGAGGTATCGCTTGATATGTATATGAGCTTGAGTCTCAAGAGTTTTATTGACCACTTGACGCATGTGCTTGAGACTCATTTTGCTCCCGAAGACATAACATTTTATACAAGTCCGTTTATATTTTTTCGGACACTCAAACAATTATGGGAAGATGAAGAAGGCAAGGTGGCATTTAATATCGACGCGGGGGTGCTCGCGGTAGAGATAGGAGGGGAGATAACCGATGTAACGGTTATTCGGAAGGGCATCATTGAAGAGACATTTTCATTCGGCAAAGGGCTTCACTTTATTATCCGCAGGCTTGCAAGCGCCTTAGGCGTTCCGCCAAAAGATGCCATATCGCTTTTCCATGCGTGGGCGCAGGGAAAAGTTGAAGCGTCAAAAGAAAAAAAGATAGCATCAATTATCGAAGAAGGTATCGGAGAGTGGAAATCTCTTTTGGAAAAGGTGCTGAAAGATGCGTCTTCCCGCGCGTTACTTCCCAAGACGGTTGCATTTTTGGGCGAAGGCGCAGTATATGACGGATTTGTGAAAGCATTCTCTGACGAATCGTTCAAAGAATATGTCCTTCAAGACAAGCCGTTTGATATTCATCTCTTTACGCCTTCATTTTTCCGCACGGCGTTTGACGGGCCGACCTCTGCGTTTATTGGAGGAGTGGAGGCGGCATTCTTGTATATGCTGGCGCTCCCGGTTGAATTAAATAGCATAGATTAGTACTATTAAAAAAAGCCCCTCATTTTTGGCATATGACACCATCTCCTCATAACAACAAAAAGCCCCTCATGCACGATATGGTCGTTAAAAAAACGGCTTCTTCGGGCGTATCAAAACCGGGCGCGCATATTCCGATACGGCGGGTAGCACCGAAAAAAGAAGAAGAGCCAAAGGTTTCTTTTGCAGAAAAACAAGAAGATTTTTCTGCGCCGGTATCCGTGGTTAAAACAGAGGCGCATACCGTAAAGGCGGATTCTTTCTTTGCAAAGATGAAGCCTGCGCATACACAAAAATCATTCAAGCCGAAAACAACAAAGCGGAAGCGTTCAGAGCCGCAAGGAAACGGCACTCGCCGATGGTATGGTACGCGTCCATTTTTTATTTTATACGGCGTTCTTGCGTTCACGCTGTTTTTGCTTATTGTTGATATGATGTCCGGCGTGACGGTTGCGGTAACGCCTCATCAGGAGTTTTTTAATATTGATACCTTGGTAAAGTTTTCTGCAAGCGAGAGCACGGGGGCGCGAGTGGAGACAGTCCATCTTGAAGAAACGATAGAGGGAAGGGCAGAAACGCAGGGAGAAAAAGATGTGGAGGAAAAGGCTTCGGGCAAGCTGACCATCTACAACGAATTCAGCTCTGACCCGCAGGTGCTTGTTAGGCGTACGCGGTTTGAAACGGAAGATGGAAAGATATACCGTATTGCTGAACAAGTAACTGTGCCCGGCGCCAATGTAAAAGATGGGACGATAGAGGCGTCCTCTATTGAAGTGATAGTGTACGCCGACGAGCCGGGCGAAGAATATAATATTGGTCCCGCCGAATTCACTATCCCCGGATTTAAAGGCTCTCCGCGGTTTGATAAATTCTATGCGCGTTCATTTGCCGGCATGACCGGCGGGTTTAAAGGAAAAACGCGCGTAGTAACAGAAAAAGATGCGGCGGATCTTTCTTCATCGCTCCAGACTCAGCTATCCGAAGAACTGAAACGGCAGGCGACAAACGAGCTTCCCGAGGGTCTTTTGATCCCGGCAGGCGCATCCCGAATCACAACCATTGCGAAAGATTTTTCTGCCGATATTGGCAAGCCTGCAGACCAGCTCACGCTTAACATGTCGCTTCGGCTAGACGGCCTTGCGGTCTCTTTTGAAACAATAGAAGCAGAGATAATCAATAAGTATCTTGCGAAAGATGATACCGATCCGGAGGCATTTGATATCGTAAACGTCCATGACCTGTCATATAGTACCGAAGATGTTGATTTTGACGCAGGAACCATGACGCTTCGCATTCAGGGTCTTGCGCATGTTGCGTGGCATATTGACTATGACGGCCTTACCTCCGCCTTGGCGCATGCTGATTACCGAAAACAGGTGCGTATATTTTCACAGTACGCATCTATAGAAGAAGCGGCAATCTCGTTTTTCCCGTCATGGTGGCGAGTATTCCCAAATAACACCGATAAAATTATCATTGAGCGGCGGCTGTTTGATTCCCCTTAGTATGCTTTCGGCAGCAGAAGGGAGGAGCCTGTGGGCTTCTTTTGTATTATATTTTGGCGTGATAGCATAAAAGCATAGAAAATAAGGCTTTTTGGCCACGGAGAGCGTGGTTATTGACTTTATTTATCATTTTATCTACACTATTCTTATTCATTGAATGACAAAAGAAGGAAGAAAAGAGAAGGAAATAAAGACAGGAGTTGTTGTTGAGGCCTTGCCAAATGCTACATTCCGTGTTGATGTAGAAGGCGGCGAAGGCCTTGTTTTTGCTCATTTGTCGGGGAAGATGCGGATGTATCGCATTAAGGTATTGGTTGGCGATAAGGTAAAGATGGAAATGGACGATTACGACTCTGCAAAGGGGAGAATCATTCAGCGAATGTAAAAACATATGAAAGTACGCGCATCAGTAAAGAAAATTTGTAGTGATTGTAAAGTTATACGACGCAAGGGAAGAGTGCGTGTTATTTGCAAAAATCCAAAACATAAACAACGGCAAGGATAAATAAAACACATATGCCACGCATTGCAGGAGTAGAAATTCCTGAAAATAAAAGAATAGAATTTGCGCTACCTTCCATTTATGGCATTGGGCGTTCTTTGGCGCGTCGTATTGCGGAATCGGCAAAGATAGGTGTGGATAAGAAAGTCTCTGAATTAACTCCTGATGAAGTAAATCGCCTCCGTGCGATTATTGAGGGACAGATGACGATAGAAGGAGACTTGCGCCGCGACATTCGTACGAACATAAAGCGATTAAAAGACATTAAAGCATATCGGGGCACTCGCCACATGAGAAATCTGCCCGTGCACGGACAGCGTACAAAAACAAATTCACGGACCCGCAGAGGAAATGTCCGCCAGACCATGGGTTCCGGTAAGCGAAAATTAGAGAAGAAGTAATATGGGTAAAAAGCGTATAGCAAGAAAATCAGGAAGCGGCGTGAACGCGGATTTAAAATCCCGCGCGTTGAGCAGGCTCCCAAAGCGCAAGCTCGAAAAGGGGCATGTGCATATCCAGGCTACGTATAACAATACGATGGTCGGATTTTCTGATGAAAAGGGCAACATGCTCATCTGGTCAACTGCGGGCGCTATGGGGTTTAAGGGCGCACGCAAAGGCACGCCGTACGCGGCATCAAAAGTAGTTGAGCTTATTGTTGAGAAGGCGAAAATGGTGGGGGTTTCCCATATTGATATTTTTGTAAAAGGAGTGGGCGCGGGACGCGAGTCAGCAATCCGTACGCTTATTGGTTCCGGTATAGGCGTTGACGCAATACGCGATGTAACGCCAATCCCGCACAACGGACCGAAAGCGCCAAAGCCGCGCCGCGTATAATAATTTATATTTGTATGGCAACCATCATTACATGTAAAAAATGCAGACGATTAGGAGTTTCGGTATGCGGCCGCGAACGCTGTGCCGTGAAGCGAAAGCCCTATCCGCCGGGAACCGCTCCGGGACGAGGCAGAGGAGGACGGCGCCGCGGATTATCCGAGTACGGAACCCAGCTCAAAGAAAAGCAGGTGGTGAAGTTTTCGTATGGGCTTCGGGAGCGACAATTCCGTAACTATGTCATGAAAGCAATGGTGGTAAAAGATGGCATGAGTTCAAACCGCTTGGTAGCCTTTTTAGAAAAGCGGCTGGATAATGTCGTGTACCGCTTGGGGTTGGCAACATCGCGCTCACAGGCACGCCAGATTGTTTCGCATGGACATATCCATGTAAACGGCAGACGGGTGAATATCCCGTCATTCCAGGTACGGGAAGGCGATGTGGTATCGTTGCGTCCGCAAAGCCAAGGGAAGGGATTGTTTGCTGATCTTGAAATCCGCTTAAAAAATCATGCCGTTGCAGGGTGGCTTTTGTTGGACAAAAAGACATTCACCGGAACAGTCAAAGGGATGCCGCATATTGATGTCTTCGATATTCCGGCGAACCTGAACAATGTCATGGAATTTTATTCGCGTTAATTTTTAATAATGTATTATCATTCAGAGTTTTTCATATATGGATAAATCAATCATACTGCCATCAAAACCCCGCGTTATTTCCGAAGAGAAAATGACAGGGGTGTACGAAATAGACGGCTTGTATCCCGGGTATGGCCACACATTTGGCAATGCGTTACGCCGCATTCTGTTGTCATCTTTGCCGGGCGCTGCCGCGACTGAAGTAAAAATAGAAGGAGTAAAGCACATGTTCTCAACAATCGACGGCGTAAAAGAAGATGTTGTTACTATTCTCCTGAACCTAAAACAGCTCCGCGTGAAAGCGCATTCAGATGAGCCGCAAAAACTTACCCTTCAGGTAAAGGGTGCGAAGGAGATTACGGCAAAAGACTTTAAGGTCCCGACTCAGCTTGAGCTCGCAAATCCGGAACTCATGATTGCAACTCTTACGGATAAGGAAAGTTCTATCTCTATGGAAGTAACTGTAGAAAAGGGACTCGGGTACCGCGCGCATGACGCGGCACAGCAAAAGAAAAAGATGGACATCGGCTCCATGATGCTTGATGCGGTGTTCACTCCGATACGGCGTGTCCGTTACGAAGTAGAGAACATGCGTGTGGGCGACCGGACAGACTTTAACCGGCTCCGTATAACCATTGAGACTGACGGCACACTCACCCCGCGCGAAGCGCTCGAAAAATCAATTACCATCATGATAGAGCAGCTAAAGGCAATTATCGGATTTGTTGAGGAGGAAGAAACGCCAATTATTGAAGAAAAAATAGACAGCAAGGAAGAAGATAAAGACGAGGGTGCGGGCCAAGAAGGCGATTTGTCTGATGTATTGAAAGTGCGCATTGAAGAGCTGAACTTTTCAGGACGCGTATTGAATGCGCTTTCGCACGCAGGCATCCGTACCGTCGGCGGTTTGGTAAAAAAGACCCCTGAGGACCTCATGAAGCTCGAAGGTATCGGAGAGAAGGCGGTAGAGGATATCAAGCAGGTTCTTGACGGCATGGGTCTTACATTGAGGGAATAATTATTATGCGACACCGAAAGAAGGGAAAAATTTTAGGAAGAAAACGAAATTCGCGGAATGCTCTCCGCCGGAGTTTGCTTCGCTCACTTATTCTTTCGGGCAAGATAAAGACCACCGAGGCAAAGGCAAAGGTGCTGCGGATAGATGCCGAAAAGATGATAACAAAGGCGCGGACCGGTTCTGTCGTTGCACGGCGGCGCGCAGCAGAGTCGCTTGATAACCGCGCGGTTAAGCAATTATTTGAAGTCGTAGGTCCCCGCTACAAAGAGCGGAACGGCGGGTATACCCGCATCATGAAAGCAAATCCGCGCAAGGGGGACAGTGCCCGAATGGCGGTCATTGAGCTTGTATAATCATATGAAAACAGACACACCGACAAAACAGGAAGAAATAATCATTGATGCCGAAGGCCAGATTTTGGGCCGTCTTGCGACGCGTATCGCGTATACCCTCATGGGCAAGGATAAGCCATCCTATGAACGCCACGAATTAAAGCCGGTACCGGTAAAAATCACGAATGCTTCAAAGGTAAAAGTTTCGGGTCAGAAGCAAAAGCAAAAAATATACACCCGTTTCACCGGGTATCCGTCAGGGCTCAAAAAGCGCACATACGAGGAACAACTTGAAAAAGACCCTACCGAAATTATCCGTACTGCCGTATGGGGCATGCTCCCGAAAAACAAACTGAGAAAGCAATTTATTAAATATCTTACGATAGAAAAATAATAGTATGCCTACAGCAGTAAAAGAAACATACATCGAAACCGTAGGACGGCGGAAGACCGCAAGTGCACGCGCTCGCGTTTTTGCCGACGATAAGCAAAAAAAAGTACACATCACCATTAACGACAAGCCGGTAGAAAAATTCTTTTCAATTGATGAATTACAGCGGGCGGTGTTTGAGCCGTTAGAAAAGCTCAAAAAAACAAGCGGGTACCGCATTACGATAAAAGTACAGGGAGGCGGCATACGGGGGCAGGCAGAAGCCATCCGCCATGCGATTGCGCGTGCTCTTGTAAAAGAAGACGAAAGTATCCGTAAAAAACTCAAGCGGCCTGGATTTTTAAAGCGCGACCCGCGAGTGAAAGAACGAAGAAAATTTGGACTGAAAAAGGCAAGAAAAGCTCCACAGTGGAGCAAGCGGTAGTCTAGCGCACTTGGAGGAAAAATAAACGGCTCACACGGGGGTGTGAGCCGTTTATGTATGCGCACATTTCTATGAATAGAGCCAAGAGCGCATACTCTTGACATTTTTTTATATATACTATATAATTCGCACTATACATTTGTGCATTAAAAAATACAGAGTACGGAGGAGGTTATTATGGTGTATGAGTTTGCTAAGAGAAGTATTCAGTTTTTTCTGTTGGTTTTTATGCTTGCTCTCACATTTTCGTTTGGCGCAAATGCGTATCAGACGGAAACAGGGGGAACGATGCTGACATGGGAGTGGCTCCATCAGTTAGGTAAAGGGGACCCAGTGCCACCGCCCAACAAGAAGCCAAAACATAAAAAGCACCCCAAAAAAGACTGCAAGAAACACAAAGACCATAAGAAAGACAAAGATCATGGAGAGCGTCCCTCAAGGCCGCCTGTCACTACCCCAGACAAGAAGCCAGATCATCATGATAAGCACCATGGCCGGAAGGGGCATCATAAGAGCCATCAACACTCTCACGGGCTTCCTGTAAAATACAGAGAAAGAATGCACAAAGATCATTCTAGGCCTGCTGCCACCCCAGCTCCAGCGCCGGTTCGTGATAAGCGCATCAATCGTAATAAGCACCATCAATACCAGGGGTACTCCCAAGGAAAGCGGTATCAGAACGGTAAGATGGAACGAGGAAGAAGTAGCGCATGGAATAAAGGCTCGGCTTCACAAAGGCGCCAGCATGGAAGACAACGAGGGAGAAGGTAGCAGAGGCTCCGTATCGTAAAGGGAAAAATTTGTAACGAAATATAAAAAATCACTTAAAAGAGGGAAGCTCAAAGCATCCCTCTTTTTGTTTGTACAAAATACAAATTAGCACTCTTGACATGGGAGTGCTAATTTGTCTATGATGGAAACAATGGAAGCAACAGACCGTGATTTTTCAATTCTGGAACATGTTATCCGGGACTATATCCACACCGCAGAGCCGGTGTCTTCTGCTCGTATTGCGCGGAACATCCGCTACAAGGCAAGCCCCGCAACAGTCCGCAATATAATGATGCGGCTTGATGACGAGGGGTACTTAGAACAGCCGCACACTTCTGCGGGGCGTGTTCCTACAGATAAGGCATACCGGTATTTTGTAGACACGATACTTGCAGAAGAATCGAGAATGCGTCAAAAAGAGGAGCGCCTTCCGGAAAGCGTCCCCGCGCTTCATCGGTTTGTCCACGAGCTTGCGGAAGAGACCGGCCTCTTTACTATGATGAGTTTGGATAAAAATTCTGTGTTGTGGGCGGGGATGGACGAGCTCTTTGATGAGCCGGAATTCCGCGAATATGATGTAGCGCGCGCGTTTGCATCGTTCGTAGAAGAAGCACATGACCGTATGAAATATTTTTATCAGTATGAGAGTAGCGCGCCGCAGGTATTTATTGGGAAAGAAAATCCGTTTCCGGACGGCTCGCATTTTAGTTCAGTTGTAGGGCGGCCGACGCGCTCAAGCATTATTATTTCTATCGGCCCGAAACGCATGGATTACGAACGGGCGACTGATGTTATACGAAGATTTTTACAATCAATATGACACGAGCAAAACACAAAAAAGAAGACGACGACATTGAGATCGTAGAAGAAGGCGAAGACAGGGCAGAAGGACGGATAGACAAGCTGCGCACGGATCTCGCGGCATGCAGAAAGGAAAAACAAGAGTATCTGGAAGGATGGCAGCGCGCAAAAGCCGACCTTATCAATCACAAGAAGGACGAAGCAGAACGGAAACAGGCGCTCGCACGCTTTGCAACGGAAGGCATGGTACATGATATCCTCCCCGTACTTGATAGTTTTGATCTTGCACTCAAACATGCGGAAGGGAGCGACATAGAAAAGGGAATTTTAATGATACGGAGCCAGCTTGAAGATGTGTTGCGCCGGAAGGGAGCAGAAGTAATTCCAGTACGCGCAGGAGACCCATTTGATATGATGATACACGAAAGCGTAGGCGAGACCGAATCAGACGCCCCGCCGGGCACGGTCGCCGAAGAGACACAACGAGGCTACCGCATGCATGGAAAAGTCATCCGTGCATCACGCGTAAAGCTCTCAAAAGAATAATTATTACATTAATATATTTATCACAATACTATGGCAAAGATATTAGGAATTGACCTTGGGACAACCAACTCCGCAATGGCAGTGGTTGAGGGAGGAGAGCCCAAAATATTAGAAAGCACCGAAGGCGCGCGTACCACGCCGTCTATGGTCGCACTTTCAAAATCAAACGAACGGCTCGCAGGACTTCTTGCGAAGCGCCAAGCAGTAACCAACCCGCAGAATACAGTATATTCGGTAAAACGCTTTATTGGGCGGAAGTTTTCTGACCCGGAGGTGCAAAAAGATAAAAAACTCATGCCGTATGAAATGCGCGAATCAAGCGCGGGAGGGGTGGAGGTAAAGATGGGCGAAAAGTGGTACCGCCCGGAAGAGATGTCGGCAATGATACTCCAGAAGCTCAAGCATGACGCTGAAGCGAAACTTGGAGAAAAGATAGAAGAAGCAATCATCACGGTGCCTGCGTATTTTGACGATTCACAGCGCAAAGCTACAAAAGATGCGGGCGAAATTGCAGGGCTGAAAGTCCGTCGTATTCTGAACGAACCGACAGCGGCCGCTCTTGCGTATGGATTTAACAAGAAAAATGATGAGCAGATTGTAGTATATGACTTTGGGGGAGGGACATTTGATGTATCGGTGCTTGAGGTTTCAAACGACACAATAGAAGTAAAATCAACCGACGGTGATACACATCTCGGAGGTGATGATTTTGACCAGACGATAATTGAATGGCTTGTAGATGAATTCAAAAAGGATTCGGGTATTGATATTTCTAAAGATACCCTTGCGCTCCAGCGGCTAAAGGATGCTGCAGAAAAAGCAAAACACGAATTGTCTTCAACGCCGGAAACTGAAATAAATATTCCGTTTATTACATCAGATGCATCCGGTCCTAAGCATTTGCTTGTAAAACTTTCCCGTGCAAAATTTGAAGACCTTGTGGGCGAATATATTTCGCGCTCAATTGAGATTACGAAGCGCGCAGTGAAAGAAGCGGGCTTTGAGATTTCCCAAATTGACGAAATTATTCTTGTCGGCGGACAGACACGGATGCCTGCTATTCAGAGGGCCGTAAAGGAATTATTCGGCAAAGAGCCAAATAAGACCATTAATCCTGATGAGGTGGTTGCGGATGGTGCTGCGGTGCAAGCGGGGATTTTACAGGGAGATGTAAAAGATGTGCTGTTGCTTGATGTGACGCCTTTATCATTGGGGCTTGAAACGCTCGGGGGCGTTATGACGCGGCTTATTGAAAAAAATACTACCGTGCCGGTGGAGCGTACACAAGTATTTTCTACTGCAGCTGATAATCAGACATCGGTTGAGATTCATGTGCTCCAGGGAGAGCGTGAGATGGCAGGTGACAACAAAACGCTCGGACGGTTTATATTAGACGGCATTCCGCCGTCGCCCCGCGGCATCCCGCAGGTTGAAGTAAAATTCGACATTGATGCAAACGGTATTTTGAGCGTGTCTGCAAAAGATAAAGCGACCGGTAAAACTCAATCCGTGCGCATCGAGGGCTCAAGCGGGCTTTCAAAAGAAGAAGTAGAAAAGATGAAGAAGGACGCGGAAGCACATGCTGAAGAAGACAAGAAAAAGCGCGAGTCCATTGATGTCAAAAATGCTGCTGATACCCTTGTTTATTCTGCGGAGAAATCACTGCGTGATGCGGGGGATAAGGTAGAAGCAGGCGTGCGGGACGATGTGAATGCAAAGATAGAAACACTAAAGAAACTCAAAGAATCCGGCTCTAAGGAGGAGATAGAAAACGCGTCAAAAGAACTCTCTCAAGCACTTGCTAAAATTGGTGAAGTACTTTACAAGCAGGCCCAGGAAAAAGAGAAAGACGGTAATGCGGATACGGCGAGCGAGGGAGGCGTAAAAACGCATGATGTGGAGCATGAGGATGTCGATAAAAAAGACGAACAAAAATAAGTATGAGCGTTGATTATTATCAGGTTCTCGGCATAGAAAAGGGCGCCTCCAAAGACGACATCAAAAAGGCGTATCGGAAGCTTGCTCATAAATACCACCCGGACAAACAGGGGGGGGATGAGAAAAAATTCAAAGAAATAAGCGAAGCCTACTATGTGCTCTCGGATGATACACGTCGAACGCAATACGACCAGTACGGGCGTGCATTTAGCGGCGCGGGCAGGGGTTCGCAGGGATTTGACCCGAATTTCTGGCAGAATGCTGACTTTGGCGGACAGGACTTCGGTGGATTTTCAGATATTTTTGAGGGTATGTTCGGTTTTGGGGGCGGAGCGCGCAAGCGCCAGAAGCGTGGCCACGATATTTCAATAGATATTGAGCTCCCGTTTGAAGATTCAATATTCGGGGCTACGCGCACGATAGTACTCCGCAAGACCGGCGCATGCAAAATCTGCAAGGGTTCGGGTGCCGAAGAAGGCTCAAAAACAGAACAATGCAAAACCTGCAACGGATCAGGGTCGGTGCGCGAACAGCGCCAGACCTTTTTTGGCGCTGTGCATATGCTTCAGGAATGTAAAGAGTGCCAAGGAAAAGGAGCTATCCCCGATAAAAAGTGTAAAACCTGCGGAGGCGTAGGTATTGAAAAGCGCGAAGAAGAGATTACCGTTGTCGTTCCGCCCGGCATTGAGCATGGTGAGATGATACGGATGACAGGACAAGGCGAAGCAATTGCGAATGGCGCTCCGGGAGACCTGTATATCAAAGTGCACGTGCAAAGGCACGCGTTTTTAAAACGCCATGGCACAAATCTTATTATGGACCTCGAAGTCCCTATGACCGAAGCAGTGCTTGGCGGGGAGAAAGTGATAGAATCTATTGATGGTAAGATAAAAATAAAAATACCCGAAGGCATTGATTCGGGCGAAGTGCTCCGCGTGCGCGAGCGGGGCGTGCCGATGCAATCTGGCAAAAAGGGAGACCTGCTCATACGCGTGCTCGTGAAAAATCCAAAAAAACTTTCCCGTAAGGCAAAAAAACTCTTCGAAGAGTTACGGGAAGAGGGAGTGTGATATAAAAAAGCACATTAAAAAAGAAAAAATAGATTGGACAAAAGTATGCGTGTATACGCTTATAGGAGGCTCGCTCGTCTTTTTCTTGGCTATTTTTGGGGATGCATGGGGGTGTAATCCGCGTAATGTAATGGTAGAAACGTGCGGCGATGCACAAAAAATGACCTTTGTGGTTAAAGAAATGGTACGAGTAGATACTGTCGGTGGTTCCCAACACGCACTTACCGCGTATCAAAAGAAGGTTTTTGAAAGCAAGAAACGCATTTACCTTGTGAAAACCGTACGGACATTTAAGCTCGGAAGATTGTATTACGACGGGTTTTATATAGCATGTGATACTACCTTCTTCGGTGTTCCTTCCTTGGATGACGAGCGCATAATACGCATGTTTACCGGAGAGACCATCCAGCTCAATTTTGACCGCGTGTGCCTAAAAAACATTTTTTATTCCACAGGCATAGATACCTATAGAGAGGGCGGTAATAGATATATCTATTTAAACTACAGGCCGGTTTTAAATTTGAAATCCATAGCCATACAATAAAAAATCCCGCATTGCGGGATTTTTATATTTGTCCGCCCGGAAGGACTCGAACCTTCGACCCTCAGCTTAAAAGGCTGCTGCTCTACCAACTGAGCTACGGGCGGATGTTTCCTCATTATGCCAAATTTTACAGGATTTTCAAGGGGGAGTGCGCGGTTTTGATAAATATCTGTTTCATTTTATACTATACATATAACTCTTCATTTGTTATAGTTTTCCGAGATATCCGTTTTTAAAAAGGAGGAAGCGCAATCTTGGGACATTCTCTTATTTACACAACTCTTATGGATTTTTCAATTTTGATTAGTGATGTTGTTGGACCGTGGTTTTTTGAGCACGGTGTCCGCCTGATATTTATTGTCGTGGTGCTTTTTGCGGCACAGAAAATAGTGCGGATTGCGATACGGAAAGCCGTTGAAGGATACACCCAGCACGCCTATAAATCGCGCGATAGTAAAGCCCAGACGAAGCGCAGAGAAACGCTCGCAGGGGTGTTTTCTTCGGCAATAAAAGTGGCTATATGGATATTTGGAGGGATTATGATTCTTTCGGAGCTCGGTGTAGACACGGGTCCTCTCATTGCGGGCGCAGGCATTGCGGGCATTGCATTAGGATTTGGCGGACAATGGCTTATTAAGGATATTATCGCGGGATTTTTTATTATCCTTGAGGATCAATACCGAAAAGGTGATGTGGTTAAAATCGCAGGGGTATCCGGGGAGGTGCAAGAGATAAATTTGCGCCACACTATATTGCGCGACCTGGATGGCGTGGAACATCATGTGCCGAACGGAACAATATCAACTGCATCCAACATGACCAAGTTTGAATCGCGGGTGCATCTGGATATCGGGATTTCTTACAGCGCGCGCGTTGATGATGTTATCGCGGTTTTGAATGAAATAGGGCAGGATATGGCAAAAGACGAGGCGTGGGGGGAGAAATTCAGAAAACCGATAGAAGCGCTGGGGGTCAGTGAATTTGCAGATTCTTCGGTCATTATCAAACTGCTTGGAGAAACAAGACCTGGAGAACAGTGGGCGGTTGCGCGGGAGTATCGCCGCCGGGTAAAAAATGTATTTGATGAACGGGGGATTGAGATTCCATTTCCACAGCGAGTCATCCATATACAGGGAGGGCAAAACAGTTAATCCTGTATGAGTATAGTGTATACAATTATACAGCGGTTCTTGTGGCTTATTGCCAAGCCGCTGTTTTTATTTAGCAATGTTGAAGTACACGATCCGCATCGGGTGCTTGCTACGATGCATCCGCCTGTAGTCTTTGCTTCTACCCACAAAGGCATCTTGGATAAGGTCTACATATTGATGCAATTCCCATTTTTTCATCCCATATTCCCGGTTCGTTTCATGGTAGAAACTAAGCAATTCAAAACTCCACTTCTGGAGTTCTTCCGCAAGATTCGTGCGCTTTCCGTCATATTCAAGCTGGCAGGAGCATTCCCATCGGGCAGAGGCTTGGGGGTTGAGCATGCGACCGACCTGCCTGTTTTGCTTGCAAAAAAAGGTTACTCTATCTTTGTTTTTCCGGAAGGCGAACGGATATTTGAGGATACCGTGGGGAAATTTTATCGGGGAGCAGCCGCCATAGCCATAAAAGCAGGCATACCGATTGTACCTATTTCATTCCGTCCGCAAACGCAAAACGGAAAAAAAAAGATAGTTATCCGTTTTGGGAGGCCGTTTTCGCTTGGGAGTGGGACATCGTACGAAGTGGGCACGGAAATGCTCCGCGAAAAAATAAAAGTGCTTTATTTTGAGGGTGAATAAAAAGAAAGGACTCCGTTTGATAGGAGTCCTTTTAGATGAATGAGGCATGAGGGAAATAGTTTGATGCTACGATTTTCCAGCAATGCTCACAAGACGCAAACCATCCGCCATCGCTCGTCCGTCTTGTTGCTAGTAATTCTTTTGGCAGAGAGGCGGTGGGATGGGAGAATTCAAGAAGCCACTTCTTAATGGGCTCATCTATTTCCGGATTTTCCATTCTTTTCCTCCAACAATCCGGGCAGATGTCATCGCCATCTTCATTTGTCATCCATCCCTGGAGGTCTCTTTTAAATTGAGCAAGACCCATAACATAACCTCCTTTTTAATTTTTTAAAATTATATCATTTTCTCATATTTTGTCAATATTTCTATGATATTTTGTTCTTGCTCAACGCCTCAAAATACCATAGTATAAAGGGATATTATGAGGACTCTCATCAACCAAACTCCGGAACATGCAGGCAAAAAGGTGACCCTTTTCGGCTGGGTTTCGGTTAGGCGCGATCACGGCAAGCTTATTTTTATTGACCTTCGTGATATGTCGGGGACGGTGCAGGTAGTGTTTAATCCCAAGAAGGATGCGCTTTTGAAAGTTGCAGACACCCTGCGCCCCGAGTGGGTTATCCGTCTTGAGGGTGAAGTGAAAAAGCGCCCCGAGGGCATGATAAATAAAGATATGCCGACGGGAAGTGTTGAGATAAATGCAACAGCGCTTGAAGTGCTTTCGCAGGCGGCAACGCCGCCCTTTGCGCTTGATTCTGATGGCAAGGATATCGGTGAAGAACATCGTCTTGCATATCGTTATTTGGATTTACGGCGCGAGCGTCTCCAGAAAAATATCCGCGCGCGCGCGGCGGTCCATTTACTCATTCGCAACATGTTGGCAGAGAAAGGATTTACCGACATAGAAACGCCGTATCTTACACGCTCTACTCCCGAGGGCGCGCGCGATTATGTTGTGCCATCCCGGTTGCAAAAGGGTTCGTTTTACGCCCTCCCGCAAAGTCCTCAACAATATAAACAGCTTTTGATGGTTGCGGGATTTGAAAAATATTTCCAGATTGTACGGTGTTTCCGCGATGAAGATACGCGCGGTGACCGCCAGCCCGAATTTACCCAACTTGATATAGAGATGAGTTTTGCGTCAGAGGAGGATATCATCGGTCTTGCGAAAGAAATTTGCGAAACAGTAGTCAAAGAATTGTACCCCACAAAGAAGCTGTCCAAGCCGTCGTTCCGGCATCTTACCTACGAAGAATCGATGAAAGAATACAAAAGCGACCATCCTGATCTGCGCAAAGATAAGGATGACCCGGACGAACTTGCGTTTGCTATCATTACGGATTTTCCGATGTTTGAAAAACTTCAAGACGGGTCATGGTCGTCAGTCCACCACCCGTTTACCTTACCGAAGCTTAAGGACGGCGGAGACGCGTTTCAGGCGCTAAAAGAAGGAAGAGATTTTGGGGATTTTTTGGCGCATCAATACGATGTAGTGCTTAATGGAAGCGAAATAGCAGGAGGGTCGCTTCGTATTTATGAACCTGAATTTTTGCAGACGGTGTTTGAACGGCTGGGACATGACAAAGAAATTTTTGGCGATCAATTTAAGCATATGCTTGATGCGTTCTCATATGGCGCGCCTCCGCACGGCGGCATTGCGTTCGGTTTGGACCGCTTTCATACAATCCTTCAGAACGAGTCGTCTATCCGCGAAGTGATGGCATTCCCAAAGACTGGGGACGGCAGAGACCTCATGATGCGCGCACCTGCTCCGTTATCTGAAGAACAATTACGAGAACTCGGGCTTCGTATTGAAAAGGATAAATAGTGCTATGATATTTCATATTAAAACACAAACATTTGAGGGTCCGTTGGATATGCTTCTCACCATGATAGAGGAGCGTACGCTTTCTATAAGCGAAGTCTCTCTTGCTGATATTGCGGGGGAGTACCTTGCTCATATAAAAGAACTCCCACATCTTCCTGAGCGCGAAGTGTCGCAGTTCTTGGTTATCGCGGCAACATTAATGCTCATCAAATCACGCTCGCTTCTCCCGCAGCTTGAAATAGATAAAGAAGAAGAAGCAGACATAGAAGAACTACAAGAACGGCTCCGGCAGCTGAAGATGTTCCGTGAGCTGGGGGCCAACCTCACGAAACTTGCAGGGCGGCACAAACATATGTATTCCCGGAACACTACATACGATTTTGAGGTGGGGTTTTTCCCGCCCGAAGGGTTTGTGTTTTCTAATATTCTTGAAGCAGCCGAATCAATCGTTTCGCGCTTGCCGAAAGAAGATCCGCTTCCCGAACGCATTCTTGAACGCATTGTAACGCTTGAGGAAAAAATAGAAGAATTAACAGAGCGCATACGGAAAAATCCAAAAGCGCTTTTCGGCGCGCTTACCGATAAAAAAAACAAGACCGATGTTATTGTCAGCTTTCTTGCGCTTCTTGAGCTGTTTAAGGACGGCATAATCGTTGCTGAACAAAAGGGCTTATTCCATGATATCCATGTACATCATGCAGAAACTGGCGAAAACAATTGAATCGCTCCTGTTTGTGTTGGGAGAAGCAACAAGCATTAAGCGGCTCGCGACATTGACTGGTGCTTCCGTTGAGGATGTCAGCAAAGCGGTTGAGGAACTGAATGCCGCGCTCCAAGACAGGGGAATACGGCTGGTATTTACCGGAGACGCGGTAAGTTTGGTGACTGCGCCTGAATCTTCAAAAGAGGTATCTGAAGTTATGAAGGAAGAATTTTCGGGTGACTTAAGTAAGGCGGCTACCGAGACACTTGCGATAATCGTATACAAAGGACCTGTGTCCCGCCCCGATGTTGATTATATCCGCGGAGTGAACTCGAGCTTTACACTCCGCAATCTTCTTGTGCGTGGGCTGGTAGAACGCGTTCCGAACCCAGGTGACGCCCGTTCGTACTTGTACAAACCTTCGCTTGACCTCTTAAAATATTTCGGCATTTCGCGGATAGAAGATGTGCCCGAATACGAGCGCGTCAAAGAGGAATTGTCGCGTCATGGAGCGGAAGATGAGGAAGGCCACATCAAAGCCGAAACAGATGAATCAGCGCCGCCACCTGAGGATGCGCCAAGGGCAGATGAACAATTATGAGAACATTTTTCGCTACATTGATAGGAGTGTTATTGGCGGGCTTCATTTTGCAAGCCCCTTTTGATCGTTTGAAGCAGGGTGGCGCCTCCAGCAACACTGCGGCAGTGACGCAGGCAGACAGCGTTACCCTTGAGAAAGAACGGGCGCAGAAGATATTTAACGCCATCTCAATCAAAGCGAAGGGGGTAATCGTTGAAGAATATCCTTCAGGAAAGGTTCTTTTTGCAAAAGATGAAAGAGCTGTTTACCCGCTCGCAAGTATTGCAAAGCTGATGACTGCGCTCGCGCTTCAGGATGTGGAGGAGCGCAAAACATCGCCGTTTCCGCTTGTAGTGTCCATAACGGAAGCCGCAGTCCGTGAAGAGGGAGATAATGGGCTTCTCGTCGGGGAAAAGTTTTATTTTGATGATTTGATGGATATCATGCTCGTGCAGTCATCTAATGATGCAGCGCACGCACTTGCCGCGTTTGCGGGGAGCATGTTCTATCAAGGAGAGATTGATGAGGATGCGTCTCTCTCCGTATTTTTGCAGTATATGAATACGAAAAAAGAGGAACTCGGACTTTCTGATCTCGGGTTTTTAAATGTAACCGGTTTAGATATAGACGAAGAAAATAAAGAACCGGGAGCGTGGGGAAGCGCTGCAAGTATCGCTCGTCTCCTTCGTATTCTTATCACCCAGCATCCGTTCATGCTAGAGCGCACTCAGAGAGACAGTATTACCATTTCTTCGTCGGACATGGCGCATACATTCCAGAATAGCAACACATCGGCAGCTTTCTTGCCAGGGCTCCGCGCATCGAAAACAGGGTATACTGATGCTGCGGGTGGAAACCTTGCAGTTGCCATGGATGTCGGTTTTGGGCGCACGATTATTATTGTTGTTCTCGGTTCAAGTTTTGACGGCCGCTTTTCAGATGTGGAGTCGCTCTATCAGGGAGCACTCGAATATTACCGGGAATAATGGCGCATGCGATATAATAAAAAGTAACAAGTATGATTCTTAATGTATTAAAAGTATTCGGCCTTACGACACTTGCATTCTTTATCGGGATACTTGTAACGCCGATACTGTCTCATTACTTATATAAATACAAATTATGGCGCAAAGAGGTGCGTCAGTTTGCACCCGACGGCGCGCCAACACCGATATTCGCGCGTCTTCATGCAGAACGGGAGCGCAATGTTCCGCGCATGGGCGGGATACTCGTATGGGGCGTTGTGCTTTTTGTAAGTCTTGTTTTTTTTGTGCTTTCGGTTTTATTCCCACAGTCGTGGCTGTTAGATAAATTGAATTTTGTAAGCAGGACACAGACATGGCTCCCGCTTTTTACCCTGGTTGCTGCGTCTCTGGTGGGGCTTGCGGACGATATATTCCAGGTGTTCGGGCGTGGCAAGTATATTGCAGGCGGCATCCGTTTCACCCGCCGTTTAGCGCTTATTGTGCTTATAGCCGCAATTGGTGCATATTGGTTTTATGTAAAGCTTGATGTTTCGTCGCTGTTTGTGCCGTTTGTGGGGGAGCTTAGCTTAGGGATTCTCTTTCCTGTGGTATTTGTATTTGTGATGATTGCTACATTTTCAGGCGGGGTTATCGACGGGCTTGATGGTCTTGCCGCGGGTACTTTGGCGGCTTCTTTTGCGGCACTTGGTGGCATAGCATTCTTTCAAAATCAGATAGACATAGCGGCATTCACAGGGGTTCTTGTGGGCGCCTTGCTTGCTTTTTTATGGTTCAATATACCACCTGCGCGTTTCTATCTGGGAGAGACGGGCATGATGGGCCTTTCAACTGTGCTTACCGTTATCGCGTTTCTTACGAAAAGCGTTCTTCTGCTTCCGCTTATAGCGTTTCCTCTTGTTGTTGCTGCGCTTTCCTCCGCACTGCAGCTTTTATGGAGACGGGCGTTTGGACGAAAGCTTTTTTTGGTAGCGCCAATTCATCATTATTTTGAAGCAAAGGGATGGCCCGCGCATAAGGTCACTATGCGGTTTTGGGTGGTGGGCATCGTGTGCGCGCTTATCGGCATGGTCATTGTGCTTATTGGGAAGGCAGGAGTATGATGTTTGCAAAAAAGAGAAAAAAAACGCTTGAACTGTCTCCTGATGAAATTTTTCTTGATTCAAAAAATCTTCCTGGATTTGATCGTAATCAAATGGAAGGGCGGCTCGTTATGCTGTTAAGCAGGCGTGTCGCGCTTTTTGTTTTTCTGTTCTTTGCGATAATTTCGTTCATCATGCTTGGCAAGTTGTGGAATCTCCAGATAAGCCATGGTGCAACATTCCGGGAGCGTGCGTTCTTCAACAGTTTCGATAAGCATGTTTTATCTCCCGAACGGGGGATTATTTATGACAGAAACGGTGAAGAGCTCGCATGGAATGAGGCTCGTTTTAAAATAGTTATTGATGCAGACAAAAAAGATGCGCTTGAACAAATTCCTGACGCGCTTCGTGTGCAATTCTTCCCCAAATTTTCATTTGATGCGTTTGAAAAAGCATCTGATGCGCCAGCTGTCATTATTGATGATCTTTCATGGGAGAGCGCGGAACGGTTTATCGAAGCCTTTCCTGCAGTGCCATTCCGTATAGAAGCCTCCTCTGCCCGCACCTATACTGACCGAAGTGGCTTTTCGCATCTGCTTGGATATGTGGGTCGTTCAAGCGATGAGCCGAGCAGTGCTACAAAATCGGGCAAAACCGGTGTAGAAAAGTATTATGATTTATTATTGCGGGGAGTGGATGGTGTGCGTTTGGTTGAGACGGATGCAAAAAATAACATTGTTTCCGAGAGTCTTCAGCAAGAGGCAGAAAACGGGGAGGCGCTAACGCTTACTATTGATGCCGACGCGCAATCAAAATTATATTCTGCGATTGGCGATGTTGTAGAACAGTACGGTTTCCATGGCGGGGCAGGGGTGGTAGTGGATGTGCGTACGGGAGAAATACTTGCGATGACCAGCTATCCTGAATTCAATCTGAATAATTTTTCTCACGGAATCTCACAGGAGGAATTTTCACGGCTGAATAACGATCCGCATGCGCCATTTTTTGCTAGAGTATTTAACGGTACTTATATCCCGGGGTCTATCTTTAAGCCTATTGTAGCGCTCGCCGCGCTTGATAAGGGGATTATTTCTCCGGAAAAAGAGATATTCAGCTCCGGGAGCATTTCTGTGCCAAATCCGTATTTCCCTGACCAGCCGAGTATATTTCGTGACTGGAAAGCGCATGGCTGGGTTGACATGGTTCGCGCCATCGCCGTTTCATCGGATGTGTATTTCTATACAATCGGGGGCGGATACGGTAATCAGGAAGGCATTGGTGCGAGTGCTATTGAGCGATACGCAAAACTCTTCGGGTTTGGAGAACCTGTATTTTCAGGCATTGATGAGGCAAGAGGCATGGTTCCGTCGCCGGAACATGCTGAAGAGTGGAGAATAGGAGATACATATCACTTCAGTATAGGGCAGAATAACTTGCAAGTGACACCGATACAGGTAGCACGCTTTGTTTCTATGCTTGCTGAACATGGGAAAGTCCCTGATCTTCACTTTGTGGAAGAACCCGATGAAGCACGCTCAGTTGTCACTGCGTACCCGCTGCCTGATGTCGTCGTTCTGGATGAGGACTTTTCTATCATCCAGGAGGGGATGGCGCTTGCGGCAAAGCCCGGGGGCACGGCTCAAGCTCTTGCAGGGCTTGGTGTTGATTTCGGTGCAAAAACGGGGACGGCAGAGATTGGAAATGGCAGAGTGAATTCGTGGATTATGGGATACGCTCCCCTTAATGATCCGCATGTTGCGATGACGGTTGTATTAGAGAGCGGAAGCGAGACTAATTTGGTCGGAGCAGCGTCTGTCTCAAGGACATTTATGCAGTGGTTCATCCAGCACATGCCGGAATATGTAAAATAATAGGAACGCACTGAAAAAGGCAGGGCACTTATTCACAGTTTCCAGTTGACCTTCGGGGGCAGGGAACATAAAATCAAGAACATAAAACTTTATCATCTTTCCCGCGCGTACTACAGCATGCACGGGGTGTCTACGGGGGGGGCTTGACAAAAGTTTCCGCATGCGTATAATAGAGTGCTTATGGAGATACTTTCAGACAATCAAAAGGAAGACAGCAACTTCGAATACTTAAGCGAAGCAGGGTTTAAGCGGCTCAAACAAGAGCTCGAAAATTTGCGCACCGAAAAACGGCAAGAGATAGCAAAACGCTTAGAATACGCAAAAAGCCTTGGGGATCTATCCGAAAACTCCGAATATGCCGAAGCAAAGACCATGCAGGAAAATAACGAAGCCCGCATCGCGGAACTTGAAGATAAATTAAGCCGCACAGTGCTTATCCAAAAGGCGGTATCTACTTTTGATGTCGCTATTGGGTCGACTATTGTCGTAAAGCGTCATGATACCGGGGCAACTCTGGAATACACGGTTGTGGGGTCAGAAGAAGCAGATCCGGTCTCCCGCAAGATATCAAACGAATCGCCTATGGGGCGCGCATTTTTGGGCGCCAAAAAAGGCCAAACAGTAAAAGTGTCCACCCCCGGAGGGGCGGTGGATTACACCGTCGTTGATATTGTATAATGAATATACTCTTGCAGCTCTGCAGTAGCGGTTAACGGCGCAAGTTAATTGTTTTTCGCATGTCTTCTCTTGAAGAAATCCGCGACTCGCGTCTTCAGAAGCGCGAGTCAATCATACAATCGGGGCGCTCTCCATACCCGCGGGACGGAGAGCTGTTTGTATCCCTCGAAACACTTCGGGACTCTTTTGCTAAATATAAAAAAAGCAAAAAAATAAGCATTGCAGGACGCATTGTCGCATTCCGTGAACATGGGAAATCATTTTTTGCGGATCTCTATGACGGCACGGGGACATTCCAGATATTCGGTAAGCTTGATGAGATGAAGAAGGGGGAGTTCGCTCGTTTTATGGAAACGGCAGATATCGGAGACATTATTGCCGTCGAAGGAACGGCGTTTATCACAAAAAAGAAAGAAAAAAGCATACTTTGTGCGTCGTGGATTATGCTCTCAAAATCTATTCGCCCATTGCCTGAAAAGTGGCATGGACTCCAGGATGTTGAGGAGCGTTTTCGAAAACGGTATCTTGATCTTTTGATGAACAAAGAAGTCCGTGCGCGTTTTTCTATGCGCTCAGATATTATTGGATCGTTGCGTCGGCTTTTGGATAAGGATGGATTTATGGAGGTGGAAACACCCCTTTTGCATCCTGTCGCAGGAGGAGCGCTCGCACGGCCGTTTGTTACGCACCACGGAGCGCTTGACCATGATTTTTATCTTCGCATAGCGCCGGAGCTATACTTGAAGCGCTTGCTTGTGGGTGGGATACCCAAGGTCTATGAAATAGGGCGCAATTTCCGGAACGAGGGGATAGACATGACGCATAACCCCGAATTTACCATGCTTGAGCTGTATGAAGCGTTCAAAAACGCTTCATCCCACATGGTATTTCTTGAAACTCTTTTTAAGAGTCTTGTAAAACAGGCACACAAAGGAGCACCGTTTGTATATGGGGAAGAAAAGATATCATTCACGAAAAAATTTGAACGAGTATCATTTGCAGAAACACTGAAGCGTTTCGCGCTTATTCCTGATTATGATGCTATTTCAGAAAATGAGCTTGGACTCCGTGCGCGCCAATTAGGGGTAGACAGCAAAGGAGAAAAAACAAAAGGAAAGATTGCCGACGAGATATTCAAAAAAGTATGCCGCCCGAAGATTATCCAGCCAACATTTATTGTAGACATCCCGCAAGACATCTCTCCGCTTGCAAAAGCGTATCCCGACAAAAAAAGCATTGCTGACCGGTACCTATTGATTATCGGGGGGCTTGAGATTGCAAATGGTTTCTCAGAATTAAACGATCCCATAGAACAAGAAAAGCGATTCCGCGCGCAAGAGGCTGCGCTGTCCGCAGGAGACGACGAGGTGACCCGGATGGATGAAGAATTTTTAGAGGCTCTTGAGTACGGCATGCCGCCGGCAGCAGGTCTTGGTATTGGTATTGATAGGCTAGTGATGCTCTTTACTGACCAGCGCAATATCAGAGAGGTGGTGCTTTTCCCGACGCTGCGCCCGCGATAACATATTTATACAAAAAGAAAAAACCTCCCGGAATATTCCGGAAGGTTTTTCGTATTGAGAACAGGTTAAATTTTCCCTGTAATGATGAAAAGTAGCCAAGCTATACTTGCGACCAATGCTCCTGCGATAAAGCCGGAGAGGGAGGATGCAATAACGGTTCCAAGCTTGAACCGATACCGTGTGTTTTCGCGCGAGATAAAATCGTCTTTTATCGGCATATAGATGCTATTAGTTGGTAATACCTCTATTATACTCCTTTATTATTGAGGTTTTGCTGCTATAGAGCTTGCTGTGGATAACTATGGTTGTGAAATATATTGATGTGGTATAAAATTATATTAAAGTGGTAGATTGTGGAAAAACCTGTGGATAATGTTAATAACTCAAAAAACCCTTTAATAGAGCCTATTTTTTAGGGGAAAGATAGCGATTTTTATGCTTATTGGAGAATTCCAGCACACATTAGACGTCAAAAGGCGCGTAGCGCTCCCTTCAAAATTCAGGAAGGAGCTCGGGAAGAAGGCGATTATCACCCGCGGGCTTGATCGCTGCCTTTTCGTCTACTCGGGAAAAGAATGGGCGGAAGTTGCGGAAAAACTTGCGGAACTCCCCACGGGACAGGCTGATACCAGAAATTTCGTACGGCTGTTTTTAGCGGGGGCATCGGAGACATCCACCGATGCGCTTGGACGAATATTAATTCCGGATTACTTGAAAGAGTATGCCGGACTTAGCACAAAGGTAGTCATTACGGGCGTGTATAAGCGCCTTGAGATATGGGATGAGAGCCGATGGAATGAATACAGATCAAATATAGAAAAGCAGACGGATGTGCTTGCCGAGAAGCTGGGAGAGATAGGTGCGTATTAATATGGAGCACGTATCAGTTTTTTTACAAGAAGTCATAGACATATTAGAACCACAGAAAAGAGCACGCATTATTGATGGGACGCTTGATGGGGGAGGACACGCAAGAGCAATCCTTGATCTACTGCCGAAGCGCGGAGTGTATGTGGGGATTGATCAAGACCAGGACATGGTCGCGCGGGCGCGGGTCCGTATGAAAGGGGACGAACGCTTTCATGCGGTGTATGGTAATTTTTCCCGTCTGGAAGAGCTTGCGTCGCCTGTTATCAAAAAAGCGGACGGCATTTTATTTGATCTTGGTATGAGTTCCATTCAGCTAGAAGACTCGGGAAGGGGATTTTCTTTCCGGAAAGATGAGCCGCTCGATATGCGCTATGACATTCATGGTTCGTTTACTGCAGAGAACGCGGTGAACTCCTGGAACGAGGAAAAGCTTACGGAAGTATTAAAAACGTACGGAGAAGAACGCTTTGCGCGGCGTATCGCGAAACGAATAGTTGAAGCTCGCGCGAAGTCTCCGATACATACGACGCTCAACCTTGTTGCCATTGTGGAATCAGCTATCCCGAAACGGTTTCACTCAAAACGGATACACCCTGCAACGAAAACATTTCAGGCGTTGCGTATTGCAGTGAACGATGAACTGCGTGCACTCGAAGAAGGTCTTGCGGACGCGAAACGGATGATTGCAGTACATGGAAGAATTTTGGTTATTACGTTCCATTCGCTTGAAGACCGCATTGCCAAGCATACATTCCGGGCATGGGCAAAGGACGATGATTTCATTCTCCATACAAAAAAACCAATATTGCCACGCGAAGAAGAGATACAAAAAAACCCACGCGCGCGTTCGGCAAAATTACGCGTTATAGAAAAAAGATAACATGCAAAGAACCTATATTTCATTCCATACACGATTTATATTCTGGACAAGCATAACGGCCACAGCATGCTTACTTGTGCTATATATGTTTTTCATGTACTTGTCCGTACATATGTCATATGCGCTCGATCACGCAGAAGACAGGATAGTCGCGCAAGAACAAACATTCCAGAAAGAACAGCAGCGGTATATCACTGCGCTTGAGTCATTTCATATTTCCGAGGAGCTTGCATCCGATGGCTTCAGCAAAATTACGTCACCCGTGTTTCTCTCCCGTACATCAAGCGTTGCGTTCCAGGGCCAATGATGGTGGCCAGCCTATCTCTTAAACCATGTTTTGATACAGGTAAACAGGGTATACTAATATGATGAAAAGCATCAGAGGACGCCTTGTTATCGTTACTGTTGCATTGACCATATTTGCCGTAGCGCTTGTGGTCAAGCTTTTTTTTATACAAGTCATTTCTGCCGATTACTACCAGTCTCTTGCTGAGCGCCAACAGGTTGCTTCTCAAGAGCTCTCTCCAAGGAGAGGCGAGGTATATGTTCATGACGGCGATAGCACGATTACCGTTGCTACCACCCGAAGCGGTTGGCTTCTGTACGCAGACGCCCGTAAAATTGAAGACGCAGAAGAAACATACGGCCGTCTTAGTATGGAGCTCAATAAGGTTTTATTACATATAGATAAGGAGCGTTTTTTTGCTATCGCTCAAAAACGCGATGACCCGTTCGAAATACTCATTCCACGGATTGAAGATGATGTTGCCGCAGAGATGGACGTTAAAGAGATCCCCGGTATAGGGCTTTTGTCCCGTGAGTGGCGTTATTATCCGCTTGGAGAATTTGCTTCTCATGTGATTGGATTTTTTGGGTTCGGAAGCGACGGGAAAGAGGCAGGTCAATACGGCATTGAACGGTTTTACGACAACGAACTCCAGGGGAAGCGGGGAATTCAGGAGGGCATCGCATCTTCCGGCGGTACCTTTTTAAATATCGGCAAAAGCATTTTTCTTCCTCCGCGTGAAGGGGATGATATTACGCTCACTATTGAATACGAAGTCCAGCAGATGCTTGAACGCGCGATGGACGATGTGGTGCAAAAATTCAGTCCGGAAACCGCAGGGGGTGTTATTATTGACCCAAAAACCGGAAAGATACTCGCGATGGCCGCGCGCAGTAACTTTAATCCGAATGCGTACGCAGGGGCAGATATCGCAAGCTTCTTAAATCCACTTGTTTCGTCCATTTACGAACTTGGGTCTATCTTTAAGCCGCTCACGGTTGCCGCAGCGCTCGATGCGGGCGTTGTGACCCCTGAAACCGAATATGTTGATTATGGGTTCATAGAGATAGATGGCGCGAAGATATCAAATTACGACGGGAAGGCGAGAGGAAGGACAAATATTCAGGGCGTGCTGAATGAGTCGCTCAATACCGGAGCTGTCTTTGTGGGGCAGCAGATTGGAAAAGAAAAATTCCTTGATTATTTTGAGCGGTATGGATTCGATACAAAGACCGATATTGATTTGCCGTTTGAAACGGTAGGCGATATCTCAAATCTCGAAACGAACCGCGACATTGAGTATGCGGCGGCATCGTTCGGGCAGGGTATAGCGGTGACTCCTATTGAGTTCGTTCGGGCAGCTTCTGCGCTTGCGAACGGCGGGTATCTTGTAACTCCGCACATCATAGAAGGGGCAGAGGAGGATTTGCGTCCGCCAAAGCAGATATTATCCGCGGAAGCCTCGCATACTATTTCACGGATGCTCACTACGGTTGTTGATAAGGCGCTTCTTGGAGGCGGGCAGGGGCCGGAACACTATAGCGTTGCCGCGAAGACCGGAACGGCTCAGGTTGCCAATATAGGTGCGCGCGGATACTCTGGTAGATTTCTTCATTCGTTTTTCGGGTATGCGCCATCATTTGACCCAGAATTCCTTATTTTTTTGTTTACGCAGGACCCGAAGGGCGTGCAGTACGCCTCACATTCGCTCGGCCCTGCATTTTTAGATTTAACTTCGTCACTCTTGTATTATTATGAAGTTCCGCCGGACAGATAACCTATGAAACCATTATTCAAACATATCGTTATACGAATACTTGCGTGGGAGGCAAAAAAAATATTGCAGAAATATTCGCCTGAAATCATCGCAGTTACCGGAAGCGTCGGTAAGACATCCGCGAAGGATGCCATTTTTGAAGTGCTCAAAGGCAGGGGAGGTGTCCGCAAAAGCGAGAAAAGTTATAACAGCGAACTCGGCATGCCGCTTACGGTCATCGGCAAGGAAAGCGCATGGTATTCTTTTTTCGGGTGGGCATCCATTCTTTTTGCAGGTCTTTCATTAATTCTCTTTAGAGATAAGGCATACCCGACAACATTGGTCATGGAGGCAGGAGCCGATAAGCCAAACGATATCAGCGGGTTTATTACGGCGGCAAAACCTGATATTGCGGTGGTGACTGCGATAGGAGAGGTCCCGGTGCATGTCGAATTCTTTTCAGGACCCGAGGCGGTCGCCCGGGAAAAAGCAAAATTGCTCCAGCCTCTTACCAGTACCGATACCGCGGTGTTGAACTATGATGATGCGGCGGTGCTTGATATGCACGAGAAAACGCGCGCTCATGTAATTACCTTCGGTTTTGGAGAAGACGCGCATGTCCGTGCGGAGCATTATCATATTATGTACGCAAAAGAAGGGACGAAAGAGCGCCCCGAGGGCATCGCATTTAAAGTTGCCTATAAAGGAAAAAATATTCCGGTACGGATATTCGGAGCGTTCGGCAAACAGCAGGTGTACGCAGCACTCGCTGCGATTTCGGTAGGTATCGCGCGCGATATGAATCTTATTGACATTGTTTCATCAATACAGCATTACAGTGCGCCGCCCGGGAGGCTTAAGCTCATCCGCGGAGAAAAAGATTCGTGGATATTAGATGATACATACAACGCTTCGCCGCACGCGATGCATGCAGCACTCGAAGTACTCCAGGACATTCCTGCAGAGCGGAAGATTGCGGTGCTTGGCGATATGCTTGAGTTGGGGAAATTTACGGAACACGCGCACCGTGCTGTTGCTAGGCATCTAAAAGGAGTGTCTATACTTATGACAGTCGGGAGGCGTGCCGCCTTCATCGCCGATGAGGCGCGAAAAATCAGTTTTTCTCCGGAGCATATCTTTGAATTTGACCGCTCGGTTGATGCTGCGCGTATATTGGAACGCGAACTCAGACAGGGCGATCTTGTGCTTATAAAAGGTTCCCAATCAATGCGGATGGAGCGTGCCGTTGAAGAGATTATGGCAGAACCCAAAAAGGCAGAAAAGCTTCTGGTGCGGCAAAGCAAAATATGGAAAAATAAAGAATAAGATATGTTTGAGAGTATGCATCCAGTATATTTTTATTCTGCGGTAGTAGTTATCGCAATTTTTGTGATAACATTTGTTTCTCACATCCCGTTCTATTTTCTTATGCGTAAGCGCATGCGGGAGATGCAGACGCTTGCCCAAGAGTTCCGCCTTTCGTTTACAAGCGCTTTCCCGCATTTTTGGGCGGTGCTTTTTTTATATTTTTTCCGCGATCTAAAGATTAACCGCATTGAGGGCACGATAGCAGGGCGCCATGTATCCGTGTATGATGTGTACCACTTTAACTTGATACAGATATATAAATATTACGAACGCGAAACAGTGATGGAAGTAGACGGGAAAACGCTTAAGGAGGGCTATAAGAATTTTTCTCTCGCACGCACATCATTGACATCAATAGAAGAACTGCATAAAATCTTCAAAGGCCTTAAACAAAGCGAAAGCCCATTTGAAGAGGAATAATTGCTCCCATCGTCTAGTGGCCTAGGACATCAGGTTCTCATCCTGAAAACCGGGGTTCGATTCCCCGTGGGAGCGTTTGAGCGAAGCGAAAACGATCACAAGCAAAGCAATTGATTGCTTTGCGGCGGGGATCGAAAGCCGTAGGCATGTCGCGAAGCGACGGCCGAGGCGGGGTCGCGGAAACCCCGCGATTCAATTTATTTTTTATGGAAGAAAAGAGCGGGGTTATGTGTGACCGATTCCCCGTGGGAGCGTTTTCATGAACAACGACACAGAAGCTGATATCTCATTACTCAAACCAAAAGTGCGGGCATTAGCCGTGCGGTTGATAGAAGAATGCAACAAGCAGGGATTTTCTATTATGGTATCGCGCGGTTTTCGGAGCACGGAACAGCAAGATAAATATTATGCTCAAGGCAGGACAAAGCCGGGTAAGATAATTACGAATGCCCGGGGCGGTTTTTCGTTCCATAATTTTGGCGTTGCGTTCGATATCCGGCCGGTACTTGATGCCGAAAACGAACATAAACGCGAAGCATTTTACCGCAAAGCAGGAGAGATGGGCATGGCTTTGGGGCTTGAATGGGGCGGCGCCTGGACCACATTCGTGGACCCCCCGCATTTTCAATACACGGCCGGATACTCAATTGAAGACTTTCGGAACAATGCTGTAGACTGGAGTAAGTTTGAGGCTTAGTGTTGTATAAATTTTTGCTATACTAAATACATGGACACAACATATATTTATTTCTTGTTGTACATTATAGGCATCGTTACATTTGGTGTGCTCGTTATGGTTTTGGGGAGCGTCCACGAAAAGAAAACAATAGGCGCTCACAATGGTTTTTCTCCGATAAACCAAAAGAAGCGCGAGGAGCTGGAGTCAGCAAAAGCAAAAATAATTCTGCTTTTGAAAGATAAAAAACAGATAACTAACAATGATGTAGAGGTGCTCTTAGGCGTGTCTGATGCAACTGCAACCCGGTATCTTCAAAGTCTGGAGGAGGAAGAAAAAATACGGCAGCAAGGGACAGAAGGACGTTCGGTTATTTACACCTTTAAATAGATTTATAATAAACGGCTCACACCCCGTATGAGCCGTTTATTTTTGTATGTATTATCTCTATATCCTCCGGTGTTCGGACGGAACGCTTTATACCGGCATTACTACCGACCTCGTCCGCAGGCTTAAGGAGCACAATTCTTCCCACATGGGTGCAAAGTATACGCAGGGGAGGCGTCCGGTGCGGCTTGTGTACTCCAAAAAATTCCGCACGCGCGCCACGGCATCACGCGCGGAGGCGGGTATGAAGGCTCTATCCCGGGACGGGAAACTGAATATTATAAGAAAGCAGAGAAAGGTGATACAATAGACAGACATGTCGGAATACTACAACGCAAAACGAACGCGGAATCTCTACAATCCGGAAGATAAAAAACCGTTCAAGATAAGCCGGTCAAAGATTGACCTCTTTTTTGAATGTCCGCGCTGTTTTTATCTGGATCGCAGGCTCGGGGTAGGGCGGCCGCCGGGGTTTCCATTTGCGATAAACAGCGCGGTAGACTTTTTGCTCAAAAAGGAATTTGATATTCATCGTACAAAAAATACCAAGCATCCGCTTATAGAAAAATACGGCGTTGACGCAATTCCCGTTGCGCATGAGCAGTTAGATGAATGGCGCGAGAATTTTAAAGGCATCCAGTTCTATCATGAGCCGACGAATCTTATTATCACCGGCGCTATAGATGATCTGTGGCAGAATTCAAAGGGGGAGTATATTGTGGTGGATTATAAAGCGACCAGCAAGGATGAAGAGATAACCGAACTCAACAAACCATGGCAAGATGGCTACAAACGGCAGATGGAAGTATATCAGTGGCTATTGCGCAAAAATGGGCATCCCGTATCGGATACCGGGTACTTTGTGTATTGTAACGGCCGTACTGATAAAGAAGCGTTTGACGGCAAGATAGAATTTGATATAACTCTTATCGCGCACAAAGGGAATGACAGCTGGGTAGAGCCGACCATACAAGAATTGCACCAGTGCCTTATTGCAGACGAAACTCCTGATTCAAAACCGGTATGCGACTATTGCGCATATGCCGACGCGCGCGGAGAAGCACTGTAAGATATAACCTACTGCATAGAAACAAAAGCACCCCCTTGGGTGCTTTTATGATTTCTTGACTTTTCTTTAAAAATATGGTAGTATTTGCGCTATCAAAGTACCTTAATAAAGGAGGAATAAGTGCTTATGAAAGGCCTGACAAAAGGATTGGTAGTGGTAGTTTTGCTGGTGGTAGGCTTTGCAATGATTCATTCTTCCCGCTCGCCAAAGAGTTCTTTGGGGAGCGTTTCGGATCCGGACCTTATACAACGAAGGTATGCGGTTCCGCACCCCGATTCGTTTACTGAATGTCAGCGAGTTCCGTTTCTGGTTGAACGCCCCGGTGTCATTTACAAATATGAATGTAATGAGGGGGAGTATCTGAAGGACCCAAGGAGCGATGAAGTATTGGCAATGACATGGTATGAGAGAGGGGGGTGGTATTCCGCTCTTCGTACCGGCGAAGATTCGTTTTATGTAGGCGGGCGCGGAGAACGGCTTTATTATTATCCAAGTGAGGAGCTCGTTTCTTCAGACACGGAGATAGTCATGGTGCATGTATCAATATCGTTTTGCAAAAAAGAAGGTCCATGCCACCACGAAGTATCCATAGATTTCCCAATCTACGAATAATAAAGCGTCGCCGCAAGCCATAAAGGATACAAGGAGAATAATCATGGAATCACAGGTTGAAAGTGCAAGCTTCCAGGGAGAATACGCAGAACAAACAGACTCGGCTAAAGCGTATGCGGAATGCTTGTTGCGCCTTTTAGAAGAACCGTACCCCACGACAAGAATGTGGTGCGATTCGGTGAGTAATGCAGCTCTGGAGTTTATCCGGGTGGTGGGGAGTTCAGGAGATGAGCAGCATAAGAGCCTTGTATTTTCATTGCGTTCCATAACCAGGTCGCTTACAAAGCCTTTTAATGGTGTTGTTACTTGGCATCTGGCGGTGGATGACGAGGCGGAAAGAGTTGTAGAGTACTTAAAAGAATTTCTCGGAAGATGAATAAAAAAACCCGCGTGATGAATGTGTCGCGCGGGTTTTTTATCCCCATTTTCTTACGAATATAATGCAGAAAGCTATGAATGATTTGGTATAATAGTACCATGACATTCATCAACGAATCGGGCCAAAATAATGAAAACCCCGCTGATTTGAGCGGTGTACCGCCCGTAAGCGGAGGCAGTACAGATACCACAAAGAAGGGTCCCGACCAGCTTTTTTATACTAAACCCAAAGGAGCGGCGGGGTGGCTTCTACAGTATTCTGGGGGACTGATAAAGAACGAAATGCAGGCGAATTACGCTATGATAGGGTTTGCTGTCATTGCGTTGGCAATTTCATTTTTTGTTGTTTTTAGTGGGAGGCAGAAGCAGGAACTCTTTACTCCCGGAGCGGAGGCACCTCCTGCCGAAGTTATAGCACCTGCAAATTTTTAACCTATGGATAAAAGAGGATTTACATTAGTAGAATTGTTAGTTGTGATAGCGATTATCGGGATACTCGCAAGCGTTGTTTTGGCGAGCGTTGCGAGTGCGCGCGCGAGAGGCAGAGATGCACGCCGGCTTTCTGATATGAAGCAGATACAAATAGCACTGGAGCTCTATTATGGTGATAATGCCGCATATCCCGGGAATACGGACAACGATTGCGGCGGGTGGGACGCCGGGTTTAATGGAGGTCAGGGGAGCGGAGACGCATTTGTAACTCCGCTTGAGACCGCGGGCGCAATTGTGGATACTCCGGGAGATCCGGTAGGAACTTCCAATTGCGGAGGATATGCGTATTTCCGTTATAACGCAGGCTCCTATGGATGTGATGCGGGCCGCGGAGCGTATTTTGTGTTAGGGGTGCGCGACATGGAGACGAGTGCGGGGGCACATCCGGATAGCCCCGGCTGGAGTTGTCCCAGTCGCGATTGGCAAGCAGAATTTGACTGGGTGACCGGAAAATTTGAACGGTAATAATTCCTGCTCTGTGTGAAATACACGGGGCTTTTGTTATAATAAAAGTTATTATTCATCTATTGTCATATTCCATGGCAACGAACTCCTCAAAACACCATCATCGTAAAGGTTTGATCCGTGGGCGCATTCAGGTGTTTAATCCGCGCAATAAGCGCTGGACAAAGATTGATACCGAAACCCACGAATTTATTGACCAATACAGCCGTCGCTGGAAAGCATTCAAGAGCATAAAGAAAGTCGGAAAAAAAGTATAATGGAAGAGCAGCAGTTGCAGAAAAAAACATATCCGCCTCCAATGTGGGCGCGTAATACTTCTCCACTCACACGGAGACTCCTTTTTATAGTGGCGGGGGTATTGCTGGTTGCAGGGCTCGCGTTTGCCGGCTACTCAATATGGAAGGGGGGTAGCGGAGAAGATGATATTGTTTTCTGTACACAAGACGCAATGCTTTGTCCTGATGGGTCGTATGTCGGACGTACCGGCCCTAATTGTGAATTTGCGCCTTGTCCCGAAAGAAAGGAGCAAGAGGGGTTGTTCAAAACATCAGGAACGGTGTATGGCAAAGTGTCTATTGGCCCATTGTGTCCGGTAGAACCGTGTAAAAATCCGCCGGATGTATACTCTGCGCAAACGCTTGTTTTTGCGCCCTCGGGCGGCGGGCGTCCGGTTGATGAGCCATTTTATGCGCCACTTTCTCCCGATGGTTCATATTCTATAGACCTCCCCGAGAGCAATTACTCGGTCTCTCTTCTTGGGTGCAGCTATCTCGGGTGTGGTGCCGTTTTTCCAAAAGAAGTTTTTGTACAGGCGAACAAAACAGTAGAATTAAATATTGATATAGATACGGGTATTAGATAGCCTTATGTATATGAAAAAGACCGAAGAAGAATGGAAAAAGGAATTAACGCCCGAAGAATACGAGGTGCTACGAAAAAGGGGCACAGAAGTGCCGTTTACGGGCAAGTTTGTGCACGAAAAAAGCGAGGGGATGTATTTGTGCAAAGCATGCGGAGCCCCTCTTTTTTCTTCAGATGCAAAGTTTGAATCGGGCACTGGGTGGCCTAGTTTTTATGATGTAGCATCAAGCGATGCGGTGGAATTAAAACGCGACACAAGCCACGGAATGGAACGCACCGAAGTTGTTTGCAAAACATGCGGCTCGCACCTGGGGCATCTATTTGATGATGGTCCTGTAAAAACCCCCAAAGGCAAAACATGCACTGGAAAACGCTACTGTATCAATTCAGTTGCATTAGACTTAAAAAAAGAAGAGAATAAGAAATAGAACTTTGAGATATACGGGGGCAGTACATGGACAACGAAGCAGAGAAAGACAGTCTGTCTTTAGCGAAAAAGAAGCTTGAAGCAGGGCCGTCATGTGTGTCAGAGGCAGGGGTGTTTGCCTTGATTGCATGCGCAGAAATTCTTCAAAGAATTGAAGAAAAAATCGATACCGGAAACAAAAAAATAGAAGAACGCTTAGCGCAGATGGTGAAAAGTAGGAACAAGGATTACGCTGCTATGTGGGAACGGCTCGGCCAGATAACCGAACGGGTGAATGGCTTGGGCGCGGGCGAAGTTGTGGTGGCGGCACAAGAAGAAAAATCGAAAAACCCAGAACATGAGTATGAATACGATTTTCTTGCAGATCAGATAGACCCGCAAGATGAGATATTGCTTCCATAGCAACAAACCTCGCAATGCGGGGTTTTTATTTAACATACGGCCGTATTCTTATATACTATATATATGCTTTTAGAATTTTATGGGAACGAATGCCCGCATTGCGTGCGTATGGCGCCGCTGGTAGAACGCCTCAAACAGGAAGAAGGGATAACGGTGGAGCAATTTGAGGTGTGGCACGATGACGATAATTCAATAAAAATGGATGAATATGATACTGGCCTTTGCGGGGGAGTGCCGTTTTTCTTTAATACTGAAACAAAGGAATTTATCTGCGGGTCGACTTCATATGAGGATTTGTGTGCATGGGCGAAAGGAGAAAAACGCCCTCAACGCTCCGGATAATTATGAGATGGGCAGTACTTGTTGCGGTTATCATTTTTGATATAGCGGTTGCGGTATATTTGTTCAGCGACCGATCTGCAGAGCAGCAGTCCCCCGAAATGCATCTGTCTGAGATAGCCGGCGACCTATTGCTTATTGATTATGGGAGCTACAAAGCAGATCTTTCCGTATTCCAAAATCAGCCTATGGTCATTAATTCGTGGGCATCGTGGTGTTCTTTTTGCAAAGAAGAATTGCCGGCCTTTGTGGAAGTGCAAAAAGAATTCGGACAGGTCCGTTTTATTGCAATCAACCGGCAAGAATCAATAGAAACCGCAAAGCACTATACCGATGAATTAGGCGTAACGGATGGCCTCATTTTTCTTATTGACACGCCTGATTCATTTTATAAAGCAATCGGGGGGTTTACTATGCCCGAAACTATCTTTGTGGACAGAGCCGGCACCGTTGTCTTTCATAAACGCGGGCACATGACTGTGGATGAAATCCGTGAACAAACGCAAAAAATAATAGATAATGAGTAGGTATTGTTCTTATCACATAACATACATAGGAGGCAGCATGAAGCATAACGTACGTAAAACAAGAATATTTTTAGATAGCGGGGATCCGACCGAGACAAGGAAGGCGCAGGAGATGCTCGGATTTTTAGACGGGCAGACAACGAATCCCACACTTGTTGCGCGCAACCCCGCCGTACAAGAACGGCTGCAACGGGGTGAAAAATTCTCAAATGATGAGATTTTCAAATTTTATAAAACGGTAGTGGGGGAGATATCATCTCTCATCCCGCATGGATCCGTATCTGTTGAGGTATACGCAGATGAGCGCACAAGCGCCGAAGAAATGTTCTTACATGGACGGGGGATGGCGTTATGGATTCCGAACGCACATATTAAGTACCCGACAACAAAAGAGGGGCTGCTTGCCGCAGACATGTCGGTCGGAGAGGGGATGCGCGTCAATATGACATTGGTATTTGCGCAGGAGCAGGCAGCGGCGGTGTATGCGGCGACACGGGTAGCGAAGCGGGGCGATGTATATGTTTCTCCGTTTGTGGGCAGACTTGATGACCGCGGCGAAAACGGAATGGATTTAATAAGAAACATTATTCAGATGTATAAAAAAGGCGATGGGCATGTGGAAGTGCTCACCGCGAGCGTACGTTCGCTTGACCACTTAATGCAGGCAATGGCGCTTGGGTCTGATATCGTTTCAGCTCCTTTCGGCGTGCTTGAAGAATGGGCGGGGAAGGGCATGCCTATACCGGGGCCGGAGTACTCATACAAGCGGGACGATTTGCTGGATATTCCGTACGATACCATCCCCTTAGACAAGCCCTGGGCGACATATAAAATACACCACGAATTAACAGATAAGGGCATAGAACGGTTCTCTCAAGACTGGAATAGCCTTATCGGCGTGTAATCAAATATATCCCGCAGACATGCGGGATTTTTGTTTGATTTCTTTTTGATATAGCAAGATAATAAAGGTATATGTATCTTTTGTTTGATATCGGCGGGTCAAAAATGCGTTTTGCTGCTTCTTCTGACGGAAAGCGTTTTTCTGATGTAAAAGTAGTTCCTACTCCTCAAAACTTTGAAGAAGGGGTAGCGCTTTTCGGTACGGTCGCAGGCGAGCTGGGCGGAGGAAAGGCATTTGATGCGATTGCGGGAGGTGTCGCAGGTCCTTTGAACAAAGACAGGACGCGCTTGGTAGCCGCTCCAAATTTGCCGTCCTGGGTGGCGCGTCCCTTAAAGCGCGAACTTGAAATAGCGGCAAAAGGACCGGTGCATCTTGAAAATGACACGAATATGAACGGCCTTGGGGAAGTGTACTTTGGTGCCGGGCGCGGACATGATATTGTGGTGTATCTCACGGTAAGTACCGGCGTTGGCGGCTCTCGTTTTGTCGACGGACGGATAGATGCGAGCGCATTCGGGTTTGAGCCAGGGCATCAGATTATTGATGCATCGGGCGCTCTCTGCCCTTCTTGCAGCAAGGATGGCAGACACGATCTTGAGTCGTATATTTCAGGGAAAGCATTTGAACAGCGCTTCCGCAAAAAGCCGTTTGAGGTTACTGACTTAAACATATGGGATGAAGCTGCGCATTTTCTTGCATATGGGCTTAATAACACTATAGTTCATTGGTCGCCCGAAGTTATCGTACTCGGCGGCTCTATGATTACCGGAGCTCCAGGTATTCCGCTTGAGCGGGTAGAATATCATTTAAATCATATTATGCAAATTTTTCCCGTTCTCCCAAAATTAGAAAAAGCGCAATTGGGAGATGAGGGAGGACTGTGGGGCGCTCTTATATATTTGGGAAAGAAGTTATACAATTCGTAGAACATGTGTAGTATGGCATTGTCTCCTTCTATTCTTCGTTTTCGTGAAGTAGAGAAGAAGTCACTTTCAGACTACTTTCAGTTTCTCTCTCTCAAAAAACGCGAGGAGATACGGCGCTCTGCGGAGCACCTTGCGGGCAAGCGGGTCGTTCATATTAATACGGCGCCCGAAGGCGGGGGTGTTGCCGAACTTCTAAAAAGTCTTGTCCCATTAGAGCGGGACATTGGCATGAAAAGCGAATGGTGGACGGTGAATGCTCCCCCGGAGTTTTTTGTCGTAACTAAAAAGATACACAATGCCCTTCAAAGCTCCCCGCTTTCATTATCTGAAAACGAAAAGAGCATGTATTTTAATGTGAATAAAAAAATAGCATCTGACCTACGCGGCATGGAGAAGGCCGATATCTATATTATCCACGACCCTCAGCCGCTTGCGCTTATCCGCGACTTTAGGGAGGGAGTAATGATATCACGGATGCATATTGATCTTTCAAATCCAAATCAAGAGATACTCTCCTTTTTAAAACCGTATATACGGGCATATGACTGTATCGTATTTAGTATGAAGGAATTTGCGATTCCCGGTGTGCGTACAAAAAAGGCGTACATTCTCCCCGCGATAGACCCATTCACGCCCAAAAATATCCATATAGATGAGACGCTATGCTGCAAAATACTGCAAGGATTTGGCGTTCATTCTGACAGGCCCCTTATAACCCAGATATCACGGTTTGACCCATGGAAAGATCCCCTGGGCGTGATACAGGCGTACTACCATGCAAAAAACGAGATACCAAATCTTCAGCTGGTACTCGTTGGTTTTGCCGAAGCGCAAGACGACCCCGAAGCGTATGAGGTCTTTGAGCATGTAAAAAAACATGCATCAGGCGATCCCGATATTGTTGTATTTTTTGATCCAAAAACGCTCGGCACATTTACCAATGAAATGCTGGTGAATGCCGTACAGACTTCTGCGGATGTTGTGGTGCAAAAATCTCTCAAAGAAGGGTTCGGGCTCACAGTGACCGAAGCCATGTGGAAGGGAAAGGCGGTCGTTGCGGGGAATGTTGGTGGCATCAAAAAACAAATACGGAACGGCAAGGACGGATATTTAGTTGATACGCCGATGGAGGCCGCGGGGCGCATTGTTGAATTGATACGAAACAAAAAATTAAATGTGCGCCTTGGGAAGTCTGCAAAAACACGCGTAAAGCAGAACTTTTTAATGAGCAGGCATCTGGAGGATCATTTGCAACTATATAAAAATTTTATGTAAGTTTTTCTCCAGATAGAAACGAATTGCCCCGCAGGAAGTCTTTGCCCGTCATATTTTGCTTTCCTTCGGGTTTTATAGAATCTATAACAAGCATAGTGTCGGACGCGGCGATTGCAAAATCGCCATTTTTTGTTTTTATGACAGTCCCGGGCGGGTGCTTCTCGCTTGTGTTTTCTATGTGCGCTTTTGTGATAATAAGGCGCGTTTTTCCATCCGTGAATGTATATGTCCCAGGCCATGGGTTGAGTGCCCGCACCTCCCGCTCAATGGCAGCGCCAGACTTTTTCCAATCAATATGCCCGTCTTCTTTTTTAATCTTTTTGGTATATGTTGCTTTTTCGTGGTCCTGCTCTTTGGGTGTAATTTCTCCCGCTACCCAGGCAGGGAGCAGGTCTGCAAGCATGCGCGCGCCAAGTTCCGCGAGCGCTTGCTCTAGTTTCGGGTATGAGAGATTTTTTGCTTCTAACGCTTGTTGGGCAAGTATTGGCCCATGGTCTACTTCCTCGTCGGTAAGCATAAGGGTCGCGCCGGTTTCTGCGTTTTTCAGTATTGCGGTTTGTATGGGGCTCGGTCCGCGCAAAAGCGGCAAGAGTGAGGGATGGATGTTTATCGTGCCCTTCGGCGGTATATTTAAAATTTCTTTCGGGATTATCTTTCCGTAAGAAGCGACAACAAACACATCAGCATGTTTTTCTTGAATGGCGTGCACAGCGTCCCTGTCTTTTAGAGTGCTTGGAGTTATGACAGGGATGGAATGTTCTTCAGCCCAAACTCTCACGGGAGAAGGGGAGAGTTGGAGTTTGCGCCCTTTTGGTTTATCGGGAGTGGAGACAATAAGAAGCGGCGCCATGCCCGCTTTTTCTAATATCTCAAGCGCAGGTATCCCGAAGGATGATGTCCCAAAAAATATTATTTTTATCATATGATCATTCTTCTTTTGGCGGTGCAAATTCTTTCACATCTTTTGCGGAATCTATAAAAAGGATGCCATTTAAGTGGTCCACTTCATGCTGAAAGATTTCTGCAAGAAGGCCGGAGGCGCCGCGCTCCATAGATTCCCCGCGCTCGTTATATGCACGAAGCGTTACTTTTTCAAAGCGTTTTATTTTTCCGTACATGCGCGGGACGCTTAAACACCCTTCATCCATAATGATAGTGGTTTTGGAGCGGTTCTTTATTTCTGGGTTGATGTAAATATCTACCTCCGAAAGAGGGTCTTTTTTTCGAGCTTCTTCCTGGTCTTTCTTTTCTTCGCTTAAGGTGAGGACTTTTTTGAGCACAATAAATACGCGGAGAGGTGCTCCAATTTGAGGGGCTGCGAGTCCCACGCCATTTTCGCTTTCTAATAATACTTCTGCCATGGTGCGGATAAGGGATTGTGTGTCTGGCGATCGTATGTCTTCCTTTTTGACTTCCTCTGCTTTTTTACGGAGCACCGGGTCGGGGTCTAGTACTATTTTTTTTTTGTATTTCATTGGCATATGTTCTCATATTTTACGATAGAATTGGACTCTTGACAAGATAATATATACATGTACAATGGGAAAAGATAAGTTAGCATCCTTTCCCTCGTCTGGCTTTTTGCCAGAGACGACAAAAGAGTCGAGGCTCTCATTTTCGCAAGGATGCGTGGCAACCCCTGTCCTTTACCCTGAGCGCATGAGCTCGAAAATAAGGGGGGGCAGTATATTGATCGAAGCGGAACATGTCTTGCGTGCACTATAGTCCGGACTATAGCAAACGGTGTGGGCAAGGGACCGCATGAAAGACAGATATGTTCACGCAGGCGGCAAACCCCCGCCTATAAAGAGAATGTACGATCTCTTCTCACGCGTGAGGGGGAGCGCTCTCATTCTCAAGGGATTGAAGTCTTTCAAGGGCTTGCAAGCCCATCCCTTCTTTTTAAAAGACCTGTAACCAGGTCTTTTCTTTTTGAGCAGGTTTTTGTGTCTTATAATGAGAGTAATATGCCAGGAGACAAAAAGACAAACATACATATAGCAAAGATATTCCACGAGATAGCTGAACTTCTGGAATTAGAGGGAGTGAAATTCAAGCCGGCCGCATACCGAAAGGCGGCGCGCGCGCTTGAAGAGATGGCCGAAGATATTGCGGATGTTTATGAGCGGGAGGGCATAAAAGGGATACAAAAAATGAAAGGTATCGGAAAAAGCACGGCGGAAAAAATAGAAGAATACATTAAAAAAGATGCGATACGGTATCAAAAAGAACTTCAAGACAAAACAGCAATACGCCAGATTATCGCGCACTTTTTTAAAAGCAAAGGGATATCGCTTGAAGAGCTTAAAGAAAATGCACGCAAAAAAGCGATAGTATACTCACGCTACACCGCTCCCGCAAAAAAATTGCTTGAACTTGCGGGCTCCACTCAAAAAGCAAAAGAAGCGATAGATAAAGTGGCGACATGGGCAAATTCGCGTAAGCTTGATTACGCAATAGAAACAATATTTAAAAAATGGCTTGAACTTGATCGTCTCAAGCCGAAGGAAATAGTAAAAAAGCCATTCTATGATGGGCACCCAATGGTATGGTCGGATACCAAACAACGCTGGTTTGTGGTAAGAGGAGGAGGGGATTGGCTGGAATTTGCCGGAGACGAGAAAGATATAGAGTGGCGGGTTATAAAATAGCGCAGACCCGGGGTCTGCGCTATTTTATTTCCTTTTGGATGAATACCGGTCCCTGTGGCGTATCGTCTATGAGCCAGCCATGGTTTTGTATGGTGTCCCGGAGTTCGTCGGCTTTCTTCCATTCCTTTTTCTTCCTGTGGTCGTCACGTTGCCGTGCGAGTTTTTTTATGTCTTTTGGCGGGTTCGGTTTCTTGATGCTCTGCAGTCCGAGCCCTAAGATTTTGTCTGCCCAAAGAATATCGGCGAGCGAGACAGTATCGGCATGGTCCCAAAATGCTGCAAGTGCTTGGGGTGTATTCAGGTCGTCCGCGAGGGCTTTTGTGAATGCGTTCCGGAATCCGTGATTGTCTTTCTTTTTATGCGTTTGAAGAAGCTTTTGGATGTGCTGGACAATGCGGTGCCGTGCTGCGCGCGCCCCTGCAAGCGCTTCAAGCGAGAATAAGAGGGGAGAGCGGTAGTGCGTTCCCACTACAAAGTAGCGGTAATCAAGCGCATGGAATCCTTTTTTGTATAACTCATCAAGTGTTAGCAGGTTGCCTTCCGACTTGCCCATACGCTTGCCGTCTACCTGTAAAAAGTTTCCATGAAGCCAAAACCGCACAAATTGCTTTCCGGTTGCGGCTTCCGACTGCGCTAGCTCATTTGTATGATGCACCGGGATATGATCAATGCCGCCCGCGTGGATATCGAATTCTTCACCCAAATATTTCATACTCATCGCAGAACATTCTATGTGCCACCCAGGAAATCCTTTGCCCCACGGCGAGTCCCATTCCATCTGGCGTTTTTCACTAGGATTGGAAAATTTCCATAACGCAAAATCTTGTTCGTTCTTTTTTTCTTCCGTTTGGATGCGCTCGCTTTTTTGAGCATTGGCGGGTTTCGTTTTCCAAAGAGCCCCGTATGCTTTGAATTTTTTCGTATCAAAGTATACGCCATCTGATATTTTGTATGCGTATCCTTTTTTTTCTAACGTTTTGATAAGGCGTATTTGTTCTTCAATATGTTCAGTTGCGCGGGGGAATGCGTCGGGCGAAAGAATATTCAGGAGCTTGAGGTCTTTTTTAAAAGCGTCTTCATAGAAACGCGCAAGTTCTTCCGCGGTTTTCTTTTGACGCGTCGCTTCTTTTTCCACCTTGTCTTCCCCGGTATCCTCGTCGGAAGTAAGATGCCCCACATCCGTAATGTTCATAATATGCTTTACTCGGTATCCGGAAAGAACGAGCGTCCGCTTGAGAATATCCTCAAAAATATAGGTGCGGAGATTGCCGATATGAGCATATTGGTAAACAGTCGGTCCGCAGGTGTAATACCCCACATCACGGCCATGGAGAGGCTGAAACAGGTCTTTTTTATGAGAAAGCGTATTATACAAAGTGAGTTTTTGTATGGCTGGCATGTTCATATTGTAGCGGTATTTTTATCCTTTTTCCACAAGTTGACCATAGGATATATTTTTGGGATACTAGAATAAAATATGTCTTTTCGGAGTAAAACATTCACTCTGGCGGCAGGAGCGATTATCGTAGTCGCTGTTTTTAGTATTGGGTTCGTTTTGGGGAAGCAGCAGAATGCCGCAATCAATTCGGTAACCGAAGTGTACAACAAAAACAGTGGCAATACTGATGCGGTTGATTTTTCATTGTTTTGGCAAACATGGGCGACGCTAAAAAGTAAGTATGTTTCTTCAGACGACATAGATCCACAGGATCTTGTGTGGGGCGCTATTCGGGGCATGGTGGACGCGGTAGGCGACCCCTATACCGTCTTTCTCCCTCCGCGCGAAAATGAGCTATTCCAGAGCTCCGTACGGGGTGATTTTGAGGGGGTGGGGATGGAGATAGGTATGCGGAATGACTTATTGACGGTCATCGCTCCCCTGGAAGGGACGCCTGCGGATCGCGCAGGGATTAAGGCGGGGGATCAGATAATACAAATAGATGACATGTCTGCCGCCGGTGTTTCGCTTGATGAAGCGGTAACGCTTATACGGGGCCCGAAGGGGACTGATGTGGTGCTTACTCTTTTGCGGAAGGGCGAAGATGAGCCGGTAAAGATAACTGTAACGCGCGATCGCATTGAGATTCCTGTTGTTGAAACTGATACGCGCGAGATTGTAAGCAAGGGCGAAGAAGCGGGCGACAAAACCGCGCACACCGTAGGAGATGATATTTATATTATCCGGCTCTTTAGTTTTTCTGAAAATTCAACATCTGCGTTCCGGGCTGCAGTCCGCGACATGATTCTTTCCGGGCGCCAAAAGTTAATTCTTGATTTGCGTAACAACCCGGGCGGATACCTGGAAGCGGCGGTTGATATATCAAGTTGGTTCTTGCCGCTTGGCGATGTGGTGGTGCGCGAGGATTTTGGTTCAGGCGAGGAGCAGGTACATCGTTCACGGGGGTATGAAACGCTTGAAGGAAAATCGGTAGTAATTCTTGTGAACGAGGGCTCCGCGTCGGCTTCAGAGATTCTTGCAGGGGCATTGCAGGATCATGGTGTAGCAACCTTGGTTGGCACAAAAACATTCGGGAAAGGGTCAGTGCAGGAACTCATCCCGTTTGATCAAGATAGTGCGCTGAAGGTGACTATTGCCCGTTGGCTGACGCCGGATGGGCACTCCATATCCGACAATGGCCTTGATCCGGATATTGTTGTTGAACAGGAGGATGACGAACAGGGTGTTGATGAGCAGCTTGAAAAAGCAATAAACATACTGCAGGACAAATAAATCATATTATTAATGAATAATTACATATGAAGGTTATATTTTTAAACGAAGTCCCCGGCGTTGGGCACAAAAACGATGTAAAGGAGGTTAAAAGCGGCTATGCGCGTAATTTTTTGTTGCCGAAGCATCTTGCGGTAGAGGCAACGCCGAATGCGCTTAAGACCCTTGAACAGAAGAAGCAGGAAGAGGCAGCAACACTAGAGAAAAGCACCACATTGTTAAAAGAGGCGCTTGGCGAGATTGCAAAGGCATCAATAGAAATCACTGCAAAGACAAACGACAAGGGCGCACTGTTCAAAAAACTGCATGCAAAGGACATCGTAGACGCTATTAGCAAAGCAGGGTTTTCTGCGATTGCTGAAGAAGATATCCTTCTTGAAGAACCGATAAAGGAGGAGGGGAAGCATATGGTTCGTATACAGCGCGGGAGCGCTGAGGCAACGATTACGGTAACAGTAGTTTCGGCGAAGGAATAAATTTATTTACCAATTCATTTTTCTTTTTACTCGTTCATAGATATTATGGCCAGGTATATTTTTGTTTTAGGCGGAGTAATGTCGGGCATCGGTAAGGGTGTCGCAACGGCATCCATCGGTAACATTCTCAAGAGCTACGGTTTTTCGGTGACAGCCATAAAAATTGATCCCTATCTAAATGTGGATGCAGGAACCATGAACCCCGTAGAGCACGGTGAGGTCTTTGTGACTGATGATGGTTTGGAGTGTGATCAGGATATCGGGAATTATGAGCGGTTTCTGGGCGCTCCGATGTTCCGGTACAACTATATGACGACAGGCCAGGTTTACCAATCAGTCATCGCAAAGGAGCGGGCAATGTATTATGGCGGGAAATGTGTAGAAGTGGTCCCGCATATCACCGGAGAGATAACAGAACGCATTGAACTTGCAGCGCGCAAAACAAAGGCTGATTTTGTGCTGATAGAGGTGGGAGGCACAGTAGGTGAGTATCAAAACAACATATTCCTGGAAGCGGGCCGTATGATGAAATTGAAAGCACCGGATAAGGTGATGTTCATTATGGTAAGTTATTTGCCGGTGCCGAAAATGATAGGGGAGATGAAAACGAAGCCCACGCAGCACGCGGTACGCATTCTCAATAGTATCGGTATCCAGCCGGACATGATACTTGCGCGTTCCGCCCATCCGATTGATGCGCCTCGGAAGCAAAAGATAGCGATATTCTGCAACATCAACGAAGAAGATGTAGTATCGGCCCCTGACATTGAAAGCATTTACGAGATTCCTATTAATTTTGAGAAGGATAACCTTGGGAAGCGGGTGCTTGCAAAATTCGGCTTAAAGCGGCGGCAAAGCAATATGCGTGAATGGCGGGCATTGGTGCGGCGTATTAAAAATATAAAAAAGACGGTCCGCATCGCGGTTGCGGGGAAGTACTTTGCTACGGGAAATTTTATGCTTTCCGATTCATATATTTCTGTTCTTGAGGCGATTAAGCATGCAGCATGGCGGTCTGGATTTAAACCCGAAATACACTGGATAGACACCGAAGAGTATGAAAAAAAACCGGCTCGTGTGCGTGAGCTCGAAAAATTTGACGGTATTGTCGTTCCGGGCGGTTTTGGGAAACGTGGCATTGAAGGAAAAATAAAAGCAATCCGATATGCGCGTACGCACAATATCCCGTACCTTGGACTCTGTTACGGCATGCAGCTCGCAGTCATTGAATTTTCACGCAATGTCGGAGGCATGCGGAAAGCGCATACAACAGAGATTCAATCACAAACCCCGCATCCGGTCATTGCGACTATGCCTGAGCAGGAGGTTAATCTAAAGAACAAAGACTATGGGGGCTCAATGCGTCTTGGGATGTATCCCTGCGCGCTGAAAGAAGGGACTACAAGCTTTCGGGCGTACAAGGAAAAAAATATTTTTGAACGCCACCGCCATAGGTACGAAATGAACAATGATTTCCGGGAGCGCCTGGAAGAAGCGGGGCTGGTGGTCGCCGGCACAAATCCTCAGCGCAATTTGGTAGAAATTATAGAGATAAAGAATCATCCATTTTTTGTAGGGACGCAGTTTCATCCCGAACTCAAATCAAGTCCGCTCAAGCCCCATCCCTTATTCCGCGAATTTTTGCGGGTAGCAGTGAAAAAGAAAAAATAAAATCCCTGGACAAGTCCAGGGATTTTATTATGCGACGGAGACAACTTTTACTTTTTTTGTTTTTCCGTTAAAGCCAGTCTTTCTTTTTTCTTTGAATGCCACGGTTCCGTCTTTGAGTGCGAATATCGTGTGGTCTTTGCCGATGCCCACATTTTTACCCGGAGTATACCTTGTTCCGCGCTGGCGAACGATAATAGAACCTGCCTGCGCTTTCGCGCCGTCAGATAATTTTATCCCTAAATATTTTGGTTTTGAGTCCCGTAGGTTCTTTGTTGAACCCTGGGCTTTGGTATGTGCCATAGTTGTTTATTGTGAGGCTATTTACTAGAATAGTTCTTATGATACCCGAAAATGATAAGGATATCAAGACCCCCATTCGCCAAGGCTTCGGCGGGCAGGGATGGATACGGGACAACGCAAGCGATCTTTTTCTTGCTGGGAGCTTTTTTCTTATAGCCGTTATTGGCTTTGGATTGGGGCGTTTTTCAGTCATTTTAGGCGAGCATAGCGCGTTTTCAGTTCGTGTTGAGGAGGAAGGCGCTTCGTTGGGGATTTTAGGCAGCGCGGCGGGGGAGAGCGTAGAAAACGGCATGTATGTGGGCTCAAAGAACGGAAGCGTGTACCATTTACCGGGATGCTCAGGAGCGCTCCGTATAGCAGAAGAAAATAAAATCCTATTTTCATCAAAGGAAGAAGCGGAGAGTTTGGGGTATAGGGCGGCAAAGAACTGTGAGGGGATATAGATATTGACTGTATTTAAAATATATATTATAATTTTAATCAAATTAAAGGAGGTGTTTGAGAGGTGAATATAAGGAAAAAGCACTCACTGTTTGTGCTATTGCTCGTTGCGGTTCTTTTTGCGAGCGGGTTTTATGCGGGTATGCGGACAGAAAAAATAACGTATAAAAAAGGCGAGGGATATGAGCATGTCTTCTCCGGAGAAACGCTTGATATTGCGTATACAGTAAAGAAAGAAAATGCCCAGGTAAAAAGCATCGGTGAGGCGCTCGTAGAGCTATCGGTGCAAGCAACGGAAGAAACACTTGGCCTTTATGGTGTAAGAAATAATAAGTTATTCCAAAAAGCGTCTCGTGCGCTTGCGTATGGTTTGCGTCATTTTTCTTTGCAGCTCATCCAAATGATGAAACAAACATTAGACTCGGAGCAAGAACAGCAGCAGTTTCAAAAAAAACCGTACTTCCCGCGGGATGGGAGAAAAATAGAAACGTAAAACAAAGCAGGCACAAGCAGCATTCTTATAATTTGTCAGGTAACAAGAGGTTCGACATAACAAAAAATAAAAAGCGTATCTTCGGGTACGCTTTTATTTTATGTTTTTTAAATCAATATGTGCCAAACTTCTCACCAGAATGTCTGCGGGGTATTTATTCTTATCTAAAATATCACTCTGCACAAGACCGATACATCTCATGCCTGCTTTTTTTGCCGCGATCATGCCTTGTATGCCATCTTCTATTACAATGCAATATCTGGGATGTATCCCAAGACGTTTTGCGGCAAGCAAAAACACATCCGGTTCCGGCTTCCCGTTTGGGACCTCTTGAGCGCTTGCAATTGCGTCAAAGTCAGACAAGATGCATAATTCTGTAAGTACGAGTGCGATAAAATCCATACGTGAAGCGCTCGCAACAGCAATGGGCGTAGCATCTTTTTTGAGATGTTTAATGCATGCAATCGTGCCGGGAATTGCTTTGATATTTCCCTGAACTGCTTTGAATATTCTTTTCCACCGTTCTTCCGCAAGCGGTTTGATGTCCGGCATTGTTTTATTGAATTGTTTGAATACGGCAGGGAACATGTCGTAACTCATAGTGCCTGCGTATTGTTCCGTAAGCTCGCTGGGGGAGATATGAATCCCGTGTTCTTGCAACATGTCTGATTCTATTGCCGCACAGACACTTTGAGTGTCTGAAATAACGCCGTCCATATCAAATATGACTGCATGCACGCTCATAGGTTTTCCTTGGTAATGTTCGTTTATGGAAAGAATATCAGGAGGATACGACTTATTCAAGGTCTTCGGGCATAATTTTTTTCTTTCGCATCAAAAGAGATTCCGTTGTGCGTTTACGCAAAAGCGCTTCGTCTGTGAGGCGTTTTTTTGTTTGGGAGGGGAGTAGGGGTATTAATTTCTCGAGTTTCTTGTGGTCCGCAGCAAGCACCTCCCCCCATTTGTTAATTGCTTCAAGCGCAGGACGCGCTTTCTCAATATCGTAAATATCTTGTTCGCGGATAGTGCGCGTAACATAGCCCTCATCGGTGAATAAGCGTTCAAATTTTTTATCTCTCATGTATCCCAAAAGAACCGCTTGAAGCTCTTTGATGCGGGCGGTGGTCTCTTGGGCCGCGGTCTTTAGGGCGATGTACTCTTTGAGTGTGTTCTGGGCGGCAGTATCGTCCAGATTGTGGGGTGTGTCTTTTTTTGCGTACAAATAGCTCCACATGGGGCATATTTTATTGTATGGGTGCATAGCGCAGAGAGGAGAGGACTGCGCAGGAAAATCGTCGCGTTTTTGGCGGTCTTGTATCTCGCGTATTGTTGCTAGTATTTTTTGCTTGGTTGCCTTGAGTTCCTCGGCGGTACGCGCGGTTGTAAGATGCTCGCCGTGCTGGAGGTATTGCAATGTGAGTTTTATTTTTTTACCCGCAAGGTGCGGCCAGCGGGAAAGCACTCCCAGGTGATATATCGCAAGCTGCAAGTTTTTATCGGCGTGGTCTTGCGCGGGCATTCTGCGCGCGGTTTTGTAGTCAATTATTTCGTATGTATTGTCATCTATTTTGTCTACGCGGTCGATGATGCCCGAAAGCGTATGCGTCTCGCCGGTTTCAGGATCCTGAAGGGGAGCCTCAAACCGGGTTTCGAGACCAAGGGTCGTAAAGTTCCATGCAGGATGTTTTTTGTAAAAACGCGTGAGCATGTCTGTGCCGTTCTTATGAAGCGCACTTTTTTCGTAATCGTCTTTGAATGATATTTTTTCTATGCGTTCTTCCCACTTTTTATTAAAAAAGCTAACAACCTCGTCTACAGTAGGGAAGAGGGGGTTTTTTGTGAATAAAAAATTAAGAGCCTCGTGCACCGTAGTACCCAAAAATGCCTCCTTAGTTTTTGGGAGGCGTACTTTATCAAGCACAACGCATTTAAATACATGCGGGCAGCGTTCAAATAATTCCAGTGCTGAATAGGAGATACGCATAGGCTTTTATGGTGATACCGGAGGCTGAGGCGTCTTACAGAGCATGGGGTCAGTTCCGGGTATAAAGCCCCACAATTGAAAATCTACATCAAAGATGCGCGGTAAAGAAAAACACATAGATGTATACACCGCCGCATACACAAGCACAAGAATCACTATCCATTTAAATATTTGAGGCACCATATAATATCCATTATAAATGCCCGTCTCCGTTAGGGGAAATGGCGGTTCTAGAGATATACAATGTCGCACAATATACCTTTTGCGACATATATAGTGTGAGGCCTATGATGAGACCGCTTCCCTCGTATCAAATTGGAATAAAAAACAGATCAGATACATTGTATCTGATCTGTTTAATGGCGTGCCGTCCTTAACAAGATTCATATCGGTTTGTTCAGTGGTTGTCATTGTTTATTTTTCTTGAGAGCTCTTCCAACCTGTGGAAATATCACGTTTGCGATATTAGGCATTTCGGTTTGCAGTGTTCTGTACAGCTTATCCGTACACCCGCAGAGAGTATCTTGGATCGGTTCTTTGGAGCAGCAATCATTAAAAGAAAAAAACCAGCTATAGCGTTCATACGTCTTCTCCTTTCCCCTCTTTTTAATGTTCTGGAATAGAAAAATAGTAGCATAAAATATGCTATTTGTCAATTATCAGAATGGCGAGTATTTACTTATGACTGGGAAGGTTCGGTGACCGGGTGTTCTTTTATCTGTTCCTTTATCGGCGTGAATATAAACTCTACGAAGAAGTTCCACACGGCGGTTGTAGGTGCTTTAAGATAATTCTCCCAGATAAAACTGGACCAATGCCAAACAAAAGAAAAATTGTTGCGGAGCGTTTCGTTTTGGGTGAGAGATGAGAGCGACACACCAAGAAGGCTCAATACAACAACGAAGAGTATGAATATAATAAGAATTTGGATAATACCCTTCTCCATATCTTTATTATACCCCACAAGATATAGTCCTGTAAACTCGTGGAGCTAATGGGAGCGAGCTCTTATCAATAAACAACCAATACGGGGGGGGGTTGGTGGTGTGTTTTGGGCGTTAGCTGGTTATAACCCCCCCTAGAGGTAACTCAAGGGGTTTAGATAGCCGTTTTGGGGTGATATTGGCAAATGCAGAGGCGTTCCGCATATTTTGCTTTTGTAGTAATATGTATCGTTCGGATTAAGCGAAGTAACTTGAACCGCCTGCGTTGCAAACACGGTAAAATGCAAATGGGGTCCGGTAGAATAGCCGGTGTTGCCGCTGTACCCGATGCGTTGTCCGCGGACAACCGTTTGCCCTGAAGCAATCGATATTTGTGATAGGTGCGCGTATAGGGTTGATAACCCGTTGTTATGGTCAATAAGTACCCATTTGCCATACGACACTCCGCGGCATTGTTGATCGGTATCCCCCACATCGCGCACTATTCCGGATTCGGCTGCATACAGAGGCGTCCCGGTGGTAGCACGAAAGTCTGTGCCGTTATGTCCCTTGCCGTTATACACTTGCGGGTTTTGGGTAGCAAAGTCAGTGTTTCCAAAAAATTGTGTTATGCAATTTTTAGAGCCATTTCCGCCGCGAAAGCAGCTCAACAGAGAGACATATTCTAATGGCCAACCAAGAACACCGGTCCCTGATTGCGGGAGCGAATTTGGATCAATGGCGACCCGGATCTGGTCTTCAATGCCTCGTATCTCTTGCTCGAGCGCTTCTTTTTTCGCAAGCCGCTCATCCAGTAATTTTTGGTATTCGCTTTCTTTTTGCCGGGTAATATCCAATAGATACGCCTTGTCATCGCGCGCACTTTTTTCTATAGCGGTCCGGTCTTGTAGTTCGCCCGCAAGAGAATTAAGCGTTGCTTTTTCCTTTTCCCGCTCTGCTTTTTCCTCTTCTTGTTCGCGTTTAATGGTGCGGAGTTCATCTAACTGTTGCTGGGTTACATTTTGCAGAGTCTCTACATAATGGAGCGAATCAAAAAAATCAGAGAGCGTTGCGTTTGCAAGCAGTATTTCAACCATGCTTTGCGATGACGTATCGTTCAATTCGCGGATAAATTCCCCGAGGAGTCTTCTGTCTTTTTGTATCTTTTCTTCTTTTTCTTGTATACCGAGATCAAGTTCCTCAATAAGAATGCCGGTAAATTCTATCTTACGTCTGGTAACGGTAATGTCCGCCTGTAATTTTTTAATAGTCGTAGTAAGACGGTTTACTTCTGCCTGGAAAGAATCTGCCTCTTTCCCCGTTTCCTCTATATCTTTTTGGTACTGCCGTATTTCCGCCTCAAGTTCTGCAATTGCGTTTTCTTTTGCTTGGAGTTGGCTTCGCAGTTCATCTACATTTGCCGCGCGGCTTGGTATTGCGGACGGCAAAAAAAGAAGTATTGCCGATACTCCTACACAAAAACGGATGACCCAATGCGTATACGGTTTTCTCATAAAAATATTACGCTGTCAATGTTTCAATAGCGTTTTTCAGGCGTTTTTCGGTTTGTTCTTTCCCAAGTATTTCTGCAACTTCAAATAATCCGGCCGAGGCGCTTTTACCGGTGAGCGCAACGCGGAATGGCCATAGTACAAACTTTTTCCCCTCAGCTTCGGCATACGGGAAAACAGCGTTGTGAACGGCGGTATGAGTGAATGATTCTTTTGGGATATTTTGAAGTGCGTTAAGAACAGTTTGCAGACGATTTCTTGTTTCGTCCGCAGTGCCCCCTTTTTCAAGAAGAAGCTCTTTACGCGCTATCGGGTCTTCAAAAAAATAGTCGACACGTTCGGTTATTTCTTCAAGGGTAGCCAGACGGGTTTGTTCAAGGGCGGATATGCTTTGCCACCACTCAGGACGGGCAATTGCGATATTTTGCCAAGTTTGTTTGAGGTACGGGAATAATAATTGCGAAAGGTCCCCTGGATCTGTGACACGGATATACATCCCGTTTATCCATTTAAGTTTTTCAATATCAAACACGGCACCCCCTTTTTGCACATCCGTGAGGGAAAAGAGCGCAATAAGTTCGTCTGTGCTGAATATGTCTTCATTACTCCCCTGTCTCGTTTGCTCAGGACGCCAGCCGAGAAGCGCTAAAAAATTAACAAGAGCGGGGGCAAGGTACCCCTCTTTTTTGTACTGCGTAACGGCTGTAGCACCGTGCCGTTTTGAAAGTTTTGATTTATCTTGCCCAAGGATAAGCGGAAGATGCGCGTATGCGGGCCGGACAAAACCAAGGGCTTCCTGTATGAGAATTTGTTTCGGCGTATTTGGGATATGGTCTTCTCCGCGGATGACATGGGTTATGTTCATTTCTGCATCATCTACGACTGCTGCAAAATTATACAGCGGTTCATCAAGTTTTTTTGCTATTGAAAAGTCTCCCAGGAGCGCGGGCATAAATGTTATCGTTCCGCGCACGATATCTTCAAATGTAAGCTCAGTATCTGCATCATTCTTAAAACGAAGTATGCCGTTTCCGTCTGCATTTTTCTCGCCATTTCTGAATTCGCAGACATGGCGCGGAGCCTGTTTGTCCTGCATTTGTTTTTCGCGCTCTACGGAAAGCTCCTCTTCGGTATGCGGACACCAGAATATCTTATGCTCGGAAAGCAAACGCTCCAAATACTTGGTGTGTGATGTTAGCCGATCCGATTGGAGGGCCTCTTCGTCCCAGGATATTCCAAGCCAGGCAAGCGCCTCTTTGATATCTGTTTCAAAGCGTTTTTCCGATCGTTCCTTGTCGGTATCTTCAATACGGAGTACGAACGTCCCTTTTTGATTCTTTGCAAATAAATAGTTAAAAAGCGCCGTACGTGCAGTACCGATGTGAAGCGGCCCCGTGGGGCTTGGTGCTATGCGGACCCGTACACTCATATCAGCTGTGCTCAAGCGCGAGATTGATAATTTCTTTTGCGATTTGTTCGGCTGCATCTTTTTTTGCGAAATTCCGCCCACCCGCCTTCATGCGCTTCCGGAGCTCTGTGTCAGATATGAGGCGGTTAATCTCTTCAAAAAGTAAATGCGGCGTAAGATTGTTTTCTTCCATAACGGTTCCGCCGCCCGAATGCGCGTATGCGTACGCATTTTCACGCTGATGGTCTTGTGCTGCGTGCGGCAACGGAATAAAAATTGTGGGCGTTTCCCACGACGCAAGCATAAAAATGGATCCTGCACCTGCGCGTGATACAGCAACATCGACTATTTGTGATACATCCCGGAGTTGCGCCTCATTAAGATATGCCACCGGATGATAGCGTGCCTTGAAATTCTCTTTTTCAAGAATAATGCCGGCGCGGTCAGTAACCTCTTTGATATGAGCACTTCCTGTTTGGTGGATTATTTGAAAATTGCGTAACGCGAATGGGAGCATGGAAAGAACGGCTTCGTTTATTTTTAGTGCGCCCTGCGAGCCGCCCATGACAAGAAGTGTTGGCAATCCCTTTTGGAGTCCGAATGTCGCATACGCGCTTTCCGCGTTACCGCCAAGGACAACCGGCCATATGGGCTGTCCGGTAAGCGCCACTTTTTCTTTTGGGAAATAATGCACGCTTTCAGGGAATGAAATAGCTATCCGTTTTGCGAAGGATGCCGCCCATACGCTTACGCGTCCGGGAATGGAGTCGGATTCGTGGATAATAGTAGGAATCTTAAAAAATCGTCCGGCAACGAGCGCAGGAAAACTTGCATAGCCCCCTTTTGCGAAAATCACATCCGGCAAATCTATGAATATGTTGAGTATTGCTTTGATAATGCCAAGCCCCATTTTGAAATAATCAAAAAAATTAAGCAAAGAAAAATACCGTCGCATCTTTCCCGCGGGGATCCAAGTAAATTGTATTTCTTCTTGGCGAAGCAAATCTTTGTCGTACGGAGATGTCGAAAGAAATGACGTTTTTATTTCTAAAATCTGATTTTCTTCAGCTATTTTCCGGATGGCGCGGTTGACGGCGATGATGGGGTAAAAGTGTCCGCCTGTACCGCCTCCGGCGTAAAGTATTTTCATAGGATGCGCGCGATTATGGTGAGGATTAAATGATTATGCTCGTGCGTATTTTGAGATATGCAGCAGGATGCCAATACCGGCAAGAGTAATTGCAAGCGATGACCCCCCTTGGCTGATAAACACCAAAGGAATACCGGTCATGGGGACGATACCGATTATTGCTGCAATATTGATAAATGACTGGAATACTATCATTATAACAATTCCCGCGCCAAACAGTCGAGCAAATTGGTCAGGCACCCGCGCAAGAATATAAACGCTTCTCCATAAAAAAAGCAGGAACAACACAATGAGCGATACGCTGCCGATAAACCCGAACTCTTCCCCGACAACCGCAAAAACCGCATCCCCCACCGGCTCGGGCAAGTAATGGAATTTTTGTACGCTTTGTCCGAATCCCCGTCCGAATATATCCCCGGAGCCCATAGCGATAAGGGCTTGGTGGAGCTGGTATCCCGAATCATCCAGGTCTTCTTGCGGGTTTAAGAATACTTGTATGCGCTCAAGGCGATATGGTTCAGCAGCGACAAGAGCCGCAAGAAGCAGAGCGCCTAAGCCACCCATAAGAGCAATATGTTTAAGTCTCCCTCCTCCCACAAAGAAGAGAAGAGTTGCCGCTCCTAAAATAACAAATAGCGTCCCTACATCGGGTTGCAAGACAAAAAATACACTCACGATGCCTGCCATAATGAGGAACGGAATCAGGCCGGAACGGAATGTTGGGATGTCTTTTTTGTGCGACGTAAGCCATGCAGCGAGATACATCATAAACGCGAATTTGAACGGTTCGGCAGGCTGAAGCGATATTGGCCCTACATCTATCCAGCGCGCCGCTCCTCCGGCAATAATCCCTATTCCGGGGACGAACACCAACGCTAAGAGTACGAACGCAAGGGCAAGAAAAACAGCAGATGTTTTCTGCCAAAAGGTGAAAGGAATAAAAAGACTTACTAAAAAAAGAATGCTTCCCGCACCGACGCCTAGCAGTATCTGGCGGAAGAAAAGCGATATGGGAGATTCCGCGTTCCCTCCGATGAGGCCGATTGCCGCTGACGCAAAAACAAACACTCCGATAACAAGAAGCGCGAGCGAAATAAAGAAAAGCGGTTTATCCCATGAATATGTTTTCATTATCGAAGAGAAACGGGTTATGATGTCCCGTTTTGTTTTTTGACAACGATTCCCGCGGGATCTTTTCTGATTTCCCCGTTCTCAAGAACAATCTCACCGTTTAAGCATACAACCTCTATACCCTCCGAATACTGAAGCGGATTTTCGTATGTTGCCTTGTCGAGTATCTTTTCGGGGTGCAAGACAACAATGTCGGCATGCGCGCCCTTCTCGATTACCCCCCGGTCGTCTATGCCCAAAAGCTTTGCGGGGAGGTATGTCATTTTATGGACTGCCTCTTCCCACGAAAGAATAGATTTTTCCTTAACGAATTCGCTCAATACACGAGGGAATGCGCCGAAAGAACGCGGGTGCGGGAGTATATTCGGGGTCTTTTTTGTGACATTAAATCCCGCGCCATCCGATGCGAAATAAATGTACGGGCGTTTCGCGAGCGCTATTACATGTTCTTCTGATATGACTTCGTTAAATATGGAAACATTGAGATTGTTGATTTGGAGAAGATTCAAAATAACCTCTTCTGGTGTGAGGCTTGTTTCCCCAGCAAGTTCCGCTATTGTTTTGCCGATCGCTGTTTGATCGCGGAAGGTACTTGCGACAACTATTCTTTCATAATGCAGTGTGAGCTTTTTTAAATCTTCCTGTATTGCCTTGCGCGTTTCTTCTTCGCTCAATCGTTTCAGCATTGCGTCTCCGCCACCTTCGCGGGCCCAGGATGGCAACAAAAGATACAGGCTTGACCCGGTTCGTGTATACGGGAACATGTCCATAGTTATCGCAATACCGTCTTTCTGCGCTTGTTCTACCATGTGCAACACTTCGTCAAAGAACGGCCAGGACTGTTTCCCAAGAATTTTAAAATGCGAAATATGCGTGTGGAATGGGCGCGGGTTTTCTTTTGTCGGCGGGTGGTTGCTTGTAATGTCTCGAGCAATCGCAATTGCCTCGGAGAGCGCCGGGAGTATTCCCTCCCCTTCATTGCGGAGGTGGTACTTTACGATACCGCCCGCTTCCGCGGTTACCTCGGAGAGTGCCATGAGCTCCTCTTTGCTTGCAAGTTGTTCGTGGGAACGTCCAAGGCTTGTTGAAAGGCCAAATGCCCCTGCCTTGATTGCGTTTTGGAGCAGAAATTTCATTTTTTCTATTTCTCCGGTTGACGCGGGAGCATTGATGTTTTTTACAACTCCGCGGCGTATTGTTCCGAATCCAATGAGAGTTCCCACATTAACACCAAAACGATGGCGGTCCAATTCATCAAATAATTCCTCCACTGATTGCCAGTTGATATTAATTGTTGTTGTGTCGGTCCATTTTTGTATCGCCTCTATTTCCTGTCCGGAGACAAGGGGTGCGAGTGACGCACCGCAATTGCCGCCAATAATAGTGGTAACGCCTTGCCACAAAAGACTTTCTTGAAGCGGATAGTTAAAAAGCGTCCAATACGTATCGGAATGTGAGGTGATATCTATAAATCCGGGCACAACATAGCGATCCCGTGCGTCTATCTCTTTCTCTCCCGTTTCAACCGAAAGATCGCCGACTGCCATGATTTTGCCGTCCTTAATGCCAACATCCGCCTGTTTGGGGGCGGAGCGCTTCCCATCAATAACGCGGCCATTTCGTATGATTATGGAATAACTAGCCATATATGTATGATATCATAGCATTTTTGTTTTCGTCAGCTTAAAAAAGGGTGAAAAATTGCCACGCGAGAACGCCCGGATAGCCGAATAAGATGAGCAAAAAAAGCGCCCGGATGGAGATAAATACAAATATGGAAACCGCAAGGAGGATTACTATCGCGATGAACGAGTCAGCATCCAAGCGGTCCTTAAGCTCATTTTGGAGCGCTATGGTAAATGCAAGCGGAAGAATGACAGTTCCCGGAGGAATGCCGGAAAGAAATTCAAATGCTAAGCCAAGGATAAGTATTTCAAGCGGGTTTTTAAAATAGAGTGAAAATAAAAAAGCGCCGCACACGAGCGTTACCCACGGCGCAAGGAATATGCCAACCGCTCCGATGAGGAAAAAAGCAGTACGGAGAAAGAATGTCTTCATTAAGGAACAAGAGCAACGAGAGAAATAGTTCTCGGATTAAATGGTGTTGTTGCCTGAATCTTCCGGGTTGATTCCGCCCCCGGTTCTTTTACTGTGTCAACGATAGCAGCAAGGAATGGAGCCGAATCAATGTACAAAAGCCGGTCCCCCGGGATAACCGGAAAATCGCGCGGAAGGGTAATCTGCAATAAGCCGTCTCCCCGGCCCGTTGCAAGAATAGTAGATTGTGTATCACCGAGTTTTAACTGTGTTTCTGTGTTGAATGACGATAATAAGCGGACGCGCGCTGAGTGCGCGGATACCTCTTCTACAAACCCCACAAGTATTGTGCCATGAAGCAGGGCTTTCATGTTTGTCTGAATGCCGTCCTCGCTTCCCTTGTTCACTGTTATTATGCCAAATGTATGGGATGAGGGATTTGGGAGGACACGCGCGATGGTTCCTTCGTCCGGAGATTCATCAATTGCCTTCAGGAGCGAATCGTAGTCGCTCCGTATGTCTTCGGTGAGCGCAAGTTCTGTCCGCAGGCGTTCTATCTCTGCAGTGAGCGCATCACGCTCTTCGGTGAGGCGGTCTTTGGATTGAACATAGCTCCAGATATATGCTGATGTATTGGATATATATTCGGCGCTTGCCGAGAATGGTTTTTGGATGAGCATGAAAAATGATACCCCCATGCGCCGCGCATCTCCCCACGAAAAAAGAGCGATTAAGATAATCGCTATGATAAAAAGCCATCCTTTTTTAAACAAGGTCCGCATTACACAAAAAATGGTAAAGAAAATATTATTGAGGAATAATCTCTTCGCTGTCTTGTATTAAGACGCTTTGGTATTCTTCAAAATTATCAAGAATGATGCCGCATCCGTTCACCACCGCATACATAGGGTCATCGGGAACTTTTACGGGAATCTTTGTTTCGCGCTGAATAAGCATGCCGATGCCGCGAAGATATGATCCGCCCCCTACGAGGTATATCCCCCGCTGCATGATATCTGCGACGAGCTCTGGCGGGGTAGTTTCGATAACTTCCTTGACTGATTCAATAATTATTTTGATTGACTTGGACATTGCTTCTTGGATATCGTCATCAGTGATGATAACTTCGCGTGGAAGGCCGCTGATAATGTCCCGTCCTCGTATGGTTGATTCTTGTGTTTGGCCCACTTTGTACGCCATGCCAATTGCAACTTTTACATCTTCGGCCGTTTTTTCTCCTAGAAAAAGCCGTAATTCGTCTCGTGAATACGAAACAATATCGTCATTGAGCTTGTCCCCGGCAACCCGCAAGTTCATAGAGGTAACAATACCCCCAAGAGAAATAACCGCAATGTCGGTCGTTCCTCCGCCGATATCAACTATCATGTTACCCACCGGCTCTTTTACGGGGAGCCCGATGCCGATGGCAGCTGCCATCGGTTCTTCTACCAAATATGTTTCTCGTGCTCCGGCGTTCTGGGACGCATCCCGTACGGCGCGGCGCTCGACTTCTGTAATCTCCGACGGAACACCAACGACTACGCGCGGACGGGCAAAAAGTTGCTTGCCCTCGGAGTGTACTTTTTTGATGAAGTACGAGAGCATTTCTTGAGTTATTTCAAAGTTGGACACCACGCCCTCAATAAGCGGGCGGATGATGCCAATATGTGCGGGCGTGCGCCCAATCATTTGTTTTGCGTTTTTCCCGATAGCAACTACCTGCTCTGTTTTTTTGTTCAGCGCGACAAGCGATGGTTCGTTGATAATAACGCCGCGTCCTTTTACATAGACGAGCGTATTTGCAGTACCAAGATCAATGCCAATGTCGTGTGAAAATAAACTAAAAATTTTATTGAATAGATTCATATGGTGTCGGGATTGTGTTATACAAACTGAACAGATTGTTTAGCATGATGCGATGATTGTATCAATATCTTTTTTAGGAATAAGTATCGCCGATTTCTCGTTCCGTTTTTTTAATTCAACTGAGTCCTCTGTCAGTGTCTTTGCGGAAATAACTATCCGGAGCGGAATGCCGATAAGATCGGCGTCGGCAAATTTTTCTCCCGGTGTTTTTTCTTTTCGATCGTCAAAAAGAACATCGATGCCACGTTCCGTAAGCGTAGTATAAAATGTTTCTGCCTGTTTTTCTATGCCGGGGTCGTTCCCGGAAATTGCTACCAGGTGGGTTTGGAACGGGCTTAATGTTTTCGGCCAAGCAATTCCCCTTTCATCGGCATGCACCTCAACCGCGGTAGCCATAAGGCGTCCTGGGCCGATGCCGTAACTCCCCATCCACACGGGGTATTTCCTTCCTTTTTCGTCGCTGTACATGAGACCAAAAGCTTCTGCAAAAGTCGTGCCGAGGCGGAAAATATTACCCACCTCAATGCTTTTCCCCGTAGCTATCGCCCCCGTGCACTTGGGACATGAGTCTCCTTCGGCAAGATTGGCAATTTCTTTGTTTTGGGAAAAATGGCATTTTTTGCAATAAAAAATAATATCCTCTCCCGCTTCGGAAAGCACCTGGTATTCATGAGTAATGTCATCGGTGAATGTTCCTCCACCAGCCTCTGTCGCAAGGGCCGGGAGGTTCATTCGTGAAAATATGGTTTCGTACGCCTTTCCCGCGCGCATGTAAAAGGCATCCAGGTCTTCTTTTGACGCATGGAAGCTGTAGAGGTCTTTCATCAAAAATTCGCGTCCGCGCATAAGTCCTGATTTTGCGCGCGGTTCATCGCGGAATTTTGTTTGTATTTGATACACAAAAAGCGGAAGGTCTTTGTATGACTGGATAGATTGCGTCGCGATTTCGGCAAGCGCCTCCTCATGAGTGGTTGCAAGTCCAATGTCCCGTCCGGAATTATCTCGGAATTGGTACATAATCTCTTTTAATTTTTCCCATCGTCCTGTTTTTTCCCATCGTTCGCGTGGCTGTAGTGCAGATAAAAAGAGCTCTTGTCCGCCTATCGCATCCATTTCTTCGCGGATAATTGTATTTATTTTTTCGAGCACGCGAAACCCCAGTGGTAAGTAGTCGTACACCCCCGCCATGGTCTTATAAACAAAACCGCCTTGTTCAAGAAGGATGGCGTTTTTTGCAATTTCATCCGCTGGTTTTTCTTTTTTGGATTTTCCGAAGAGTTGCGATTGGCGCATATACTCTAAAGTACCAGCATTAGAGCGTATTATCAATATGCGTTGCAAATAAAGGGAAATGCGCGTGTGGAAGGAGTCTTAAAAAAGCTTTTTTACGTCCGCAGCCGTTATCAAGAGCATCAGCCCGATGAGGAAAAAGAATCCAAGTGTGTTTGCGTAATTAGTGAATGTTTTTGGAAGTGGGCGGCGCATCACCGTTTCTATGAGCAAAAAGAAAAGTCTTCCCCCATCAAGCGCAGGGAATGGCACAAGATTAATGACTGCCAGGTGCACTGCCAGGATTGCGGTGAATTGCAAAAGAAATAAAAAGCCAAGATCAAGCGATTGCCCTACAAGGGAAACAATGCCGATAGGTCCTGCAAGGTACGCGCTTGTGTCCTCGCCCGCAAGAGCAATGCGTATAATATCGTAAAAACCCATAATGACAAGATAGAAGCTCCGCGCAAGAGTTTCTGCGCCCTCCCATAGCGCTTTGTACCAGGGCGATTTTACAATTCCTACACGAAGAAGCGAAATGCCGAGCGGCCCTTCTCCGGGAGGCGGATTTGCGCGTGCAAGCACAGGTATTGTTTCTTCATGTTTGTCGCGAAAGAGTGTTAGCTGGATGGTCTCTCCTTTATATTCTTCGGTGAACGCCTGAATATCGCTTATGGTGTGAATATCGGCAGATGCTTCTCCAAAACTTGCCCGGACAATAGTGTCTCCCGTAATGAGTCCCGCGTTTTCTGCAGGAGACTCAGCATCGACACTTCCTACAAGTATGCGTATATCCCGGGTGCCCGGCGGTGTTTCATCTCCGATATCCGTGGGGGTCCCCGCCCAGCTGATAGCGACGAATAAAAGATATGCGAACAGAAGATTAAAAAAAACTCCCGCGACAAGCACCGCGGCTTTGATATAGGCCGGCTTTGCTGCAAAGCTCTTCGGGTCGTCGGGGTGCTCCCCCTCCTCGCCTTCTATTTTTACGAATCCACCAAATGGGATTAGGTTAAATGAATAGAGGGTTTCTCCCCGCTTAATACCAAAAAGACGCGGGGGAAAGCCTAATCCAAATTCTTCTACGCGGATGCCCGATCGTTTTGCAGTGATAAAGTGTCCGAATTCATGGGAAAGAATAAGGAATGCGAGGATGATAATAAATAAGAGTATAGTCATGGTGTGCGATTATGATTCTATTTCTTTTGTTTTGCGCAGAGCGACTGCGTCAAGTTCCTCCGTCGCTTTCTCTATGTGCTTCTGGAGGTCTTCTTTGTAACGGAATTTGTCGTCTTCGCTCATCTCCTTTGCTTTTTCTTGTTCTTCTATGTCGGCAAGAACCTCATGGCGGATTTTTCGCAATGTTATTTTTGCTTCTTCTAATTTTTCACGAACCACTTTTTTGAGTTGTTCGCGGCGTTCGCCGGTCAGCTCCGGAAGCGTCAGGCGGATGATATCTTTGTCCACAACCGGCTTTATGCCTACTTCAGATTGGTTGAGCGCTTTTTCAATGACCGGTATTGCGCTTTTGTCCCACGGTTGGATAACAATAGTATGCGCATCCTGAATAGTGATCGCGGCAATGTGCTTTATTGGTGTTTGTTGGCCGTAGTAATCCGCTTTTACATTCTCCACAAGCTGTGGGGAGGCCCTGCCAGTACGGAGTCCTGATATTTCATGTTGAAGCCAATCTTTTATTTTGTCTGATTCTTGTGTGAGATAAGAAAAATCGTAAGCCATAAAAAGTGATACTAAGGGAATAATTTAAACCTCTCGAAAAAGGTGCCTATTCCGCCCTCAAATAAGGATTGGAATAGAACGACCAATATCGCAAGTATAAACATAAAGAATAATATCAAAAAAGCCTTTTTCATAGAAGAAGCGAAATATAATCTTTAATGGATGATACGACGGGCACCGGATGCGAAAGCAAGGTGCGCGCAATATGTATCCGTTCCTGTGTCGTCGCGCGTTCCGCTTGTGCTTCTTTGCGGACGGTGTTTTCAAGCGCATGGAGAAATAGAGCAAGCGATGCGGTGTCGGCGATATCTTTGAGTGCTGCTTCCCGCTTTTTGGGATCATTGCCGGCTTTCAAAAACACAGCAACTCGTTTTTTTTGGTCTTCCGGTTCTTCGTATACAATTTTTCCTCCGTCTAATAAACGGGATGCGATCGCGGGAGTGAGTGTTTTTTTCGATGTTCCATAGAGAATAAAGTGCGTGTATGGGGGAGGCTCCTCAAGGATTTTCAAAAGCGCGCTTTTTGCTTCGCGTCCGAGGAGGTCGGCATTTAGTATGACAACCTGCCGCTTGTCAGGTATGGAGGCAAGAGATACGCGCTTTAGGATGTTCCGGACCTCGTCGATACCGGTCTTTTCTGTATGCATAATTACCTCAAAAGATTCGGGCCTGAAGAGTGTTTCAAGGTATGGCTTTGCTATGCCGGTAATAAAGTACGCATGCGCAAGCGTTTTTTGGCGTATGTGGTCGTCTAGAAGCATGATACGCTTATGATTTTGAGGTGAGGCTCTTTTTGTATGTATCGAGGTGGTCAAGTGCGATACCGGTTCCTTTTGCGACACAGAAAAGCGCATCGTCAGCAACCCGGGCTTTTACGCCTGTCGCGCGGTATACGAGCTCCGTCATGTTGTGAAGAAGGGACGATCCTCCTGTCATGACTATCCCCTGGTCAATAATATCTGCCGCAAGTTCAGGCGGTGTTTCCTGAAGAACATATTTTATTGCTTTTGTTATTTCACGGAGTTCGCTTTCAATCGCTTTTACAACTTCGTTTGTTGTGATGACAATACTCCGCGGGAGTCCCGTAAGGAGATCCCGTCCTTTTATTTCGTATCGTGCTTCTTTTTCAACAGGAATTGCAGAACCGATCTTTATCTTGATATCTTCAGAGCTTTTATCGCCGACCGCGAGGTTGTAATTCTTCTTAATATAATCGGATATTGCCTGGTCTATCTTGTTTCCTGCAACTTTTACTGAAGTAGATGAAACAATTCCGCCAAGCGAAATTACCGCAGCATCAGTTGTACCCCCGCCGATATCTACCACCATGTGGCCGGTCGGTTCATAAATCGGAATGTCTGCGCCGATTGCTGCAAGAATAGGCTCTTTGATAATGTATGTTCTTTTTGAACCCGCTTTCAGAGATGCTTCGCTTACCGAACGCTTTTCGGTGGATGTCACTCCCGCAGGAACGGAGATGAGCACCTCAGGCTTTGCAATGTTCCACTTGCCGAGCGCTTTTTTTATGTAATAGCGGAGCATTGTTTCGGTGATGCGGTAGTCCGCAATAACCCCGTCTTTCATCGGACGGTATGCAATAATAGTGTCTGGCGTTTTCCCCACCATGCGCTTTGCCTCGTTCCCTACCGCAACCACTTTATTTTCCGCAAGGGAAACGGCAACAACAGAAGGTTCGTTCAGCACGATCCCCTTTTTCGGGACAAACACCAGCGTGTTTGCGGTTCCCAGGTCGATTCCTAATTTTGTCGTAAAAATTCCCACGGTAATAGTGATTATAGAGTCCGCCGTTCTATAGATGCGCCAAGCGCGCGCAAGCGTGCCTCAATGTCTTCATAGCCTCTGTCGATATGATATACATTATGAATGACTGATTCGCCTTTTGCAATGAGCCCTGCAATGATGAACGCAAGCCCCGCGCGCAAATCCGGACTTTTTACAGCTCTCCCTGAAAGCGGCGTTGGTCCAACAACAATCGCGCGGTGCGGGTCGCAAAGCGTTATATTCGCGCCCATCTGTTTCAACTCTTCTATGTAATGAAGGCGTTCCTCAAAGACGGTTTCAAATACCACGGCCTTTCCTCCCGCCTGCGTTAAGAGCACTGTGAATGGAGCTTGAAGATCAGTTGCAAATGCAGGGTACGGCCCGGTCTTTATGTCTACGGATGTAAATTGTTTTGGCCGCCGTATTTCTATCCAGTCATTCCCTGCGCGCACCGATACACCAAGGTCACGGAGCCGCTCCAGGAGGCTTTCTATGTGACGGGGCGCACACTGTGTTATGCGGATAGGATTTCCAAGAAGACTTGCAAGTATCGCAAAGCTTCCTGCTTCTATCCTGTCGGGCAATACGGGGAATGCTTCGGGGCGGCTTTGCGCAAGCAATCTGCCATTTGTTCCTTGAACGGTTATAGTGTGAGTGCCGGCGCCCGTGATATGGGCACCCCCTGAGCCAAGAAACTGCGCAAGGCTTTCTATCTCCGGTTCACATGCAGCATTTGTAATAGTTGTCGTTCCATTTCCAAGAGCCGAGTTTATCATAAGTGTTTCAGTTACGGTTACGCTGGGGTATGGAAGAACGATGTTCCCGCCCGTGTGTTTTTTAAGACGGAATGAGAATACGGTATCCGATTCGGTTACGTCAGCGCCGAGTTTTTTGAATCCATTTATAAAAAAATCTATGGGCCGTTTGCCGATAACACATCCGCCGGGATATGGAAATGTTATTTCGCCTAGACGCGCCATAACGGGCCCGATAAGCATAACGGAAGCGCGTATCTTTTCTGCAAGGGCGGCGTCAAGAACGGGATTTTTCACAGAAGACGGGTCTAGCGTAATAGTTCGTTTGTCCGGGTCTTCGGTAACCCGCACGCCAATTCCCTCAAGAAGCGCTTTCATTTTCGCGACATCGCTTATACGCGGAACATTTGTAAGCGTAACTGGATGGGAAAATACAACAGATGCTGCCATAAGTGACAAGACATCATTTTTTGCGCCGTTTACGGCAATGGCTCCGGAAAGTTCTTTCCCTCCCCGTATAACAAGAGCATAAGAGTCCTCATTCATATAGGTATCATATCCTGAAACAGAGGCTCTATTCAAACAAAAAGCGGCTTGTCTCACCTATCGGATACGTGTATAATTCTATTCATATATATATGAAGAAAAGAACACGAAATCGAATATTTTGGGCGGCAATTATCCTCTTTTTTCTGATAGCGCCGCCAGTGCTTTTTTATGCAAGCGGGTGGCGGATAACATCGGATTTGTCTTTTAAGCGCGTCGGCGGAATATTTATTAGTGCAGGGACGACAGGCGCGGAAATTTATCTGGATGGCGAACTTCAAAAGCGGACGAATATTTTGCAGCAAGGATTGTTTGTGCAAGGTCTTACTCCGGAGGAGGTGTCTATTATTGTCGCAAAAGAGGGGTATTGGCCATGGACAAAAACGCTCGACATTAAAGAAAGTTTTGTTACCGAGGCGCGTGCATTTTTGGTTTCGCAAGACATTACGGGAACCGCTATCCTTGAAGGGAAATATTCTAATGTGTATACAGTCCCGGAAAAAGAAATCATTATGCTTGAGCGGAAAACTTCAGGAGGAGTCACTTATGAATTCTTTCTTCCGAAAGAGCGCCGGCTCATGACAGTTGTACGCGGGGGCCCTAATCTTTCGTCAGTTTCTCCGCTTAAGACGTTTTATGCAGATGGTGATGATTTTTATCTTGTGTTCCCCGCAAAAACGCTTCGCATACAGTTTAACGAATCGTCAGGGACGCTTACCGCGAACCTCACATCATCTTTTTCAATAGATGATACACTCCCGTCGCTTCCGCATAAACTCATGACAGACACGCGCGATCAAAGCCGCATCTGGCTTTCAGAGGACAATACGGAGATCCGTGCTGAATGGATTGGAGAGCTTCCGCTCCCCTATTACTTTACGGACAAAGAGATAAATGTATTTCGTTCCCCGAATATTATTCACTCGTTCCAGTTTTATCCGTCACGCCGCGATATTGTATTGTTCGCGGTACAAAATAGCATTTTTGCGATAGAGCTTGATAATCGTTCTACGCGGAATTTTCAGCCGGTATATAAGGGTCGCGAGCCGCGATTCACGATTATCGGAAGCACCCTCTATATTATCGACGGAAACTCGCTTCTGGAGACAAAATTCTAACCTCACAAACGCCCGATGACCACCGGGCGTTTGTTTTTGGGTATATGTACGGTTATCCACGCCCTTTCCACTTTTTTATAAGGTTGGAGGGGTGTTTTTTGTTGTTTTTGCCATTGAAGGGGAAATATTTTCGCTGTACAATGGAACAATATGGCAGAGGAACGCGCACAATTCAAAGGCTCCCCGGTCACTTCTGAAAATATTTCTTTCCGCATACCGCCACACAACAAGGATGCGGAAATGTCGGTTCTCGGCTCTCTCATGCTCGACAAGCATGCGCCAATGAAAGTCATGGATATTTTGTCCCATGACGATTTTTATTATGAGAATCACCGCGTCATTTACGAATCCATCATAGAATTATTTGAACGGCATGAGCCGATTGATGTTGTTTCGGTTTCATCGCGCTTAAAAGAAAAGAGCAAATTAGATCAGATAGGAGGGATGAGCTATATCGCGCATTTGGTGAATATGGTTCCCTCTACCGCCGGCATTGCGCATTATGCCGACATCGTAAATAAAAAACGGGTACTTCGTGATTTGATAGACGCATCCCAGTACATCAATCATTTGGGGTACCAGGAAGATCTTGATGTCGAAGAATCGCTTGACCAGGCAGAGCACAAAATACTTTCTATCTCACAAGCGTCGCTCCGCAAAACATTCCTTCCCGTGCGCGGGGCTCTTTCAGAAGCGTTCGACCGCATTGACCGCCTCCACAAGAAGAAAGACGAAGTGCGGGGCGTCTCTACGGGCTTTCATGATTTGGATAAAGTGCTTTCGGGATTTCAGAACTCTGATCTCATAATTGTTGCGTGCCGTCCATCTTTAGGTAAGACATCATTCGCATTGGATATTGCTCGGAATGTTGCGGTACAAAAAGAACTGCCCGTAGGCATCTTTTCTCTCGAAATGTCCACGGAGCAGCTTGTAGACCGCTTGCTTGCAGCAGAAGCCCACATAGATCTGTGGAAATTGCGGAACGGCCGGCTTGCAGAAGATGAATTCCCGCGCCTTCGCGATGCGCTTTCGAAGCTTTCACAAGCCCCCATCTTTATCGATGACGAAGCAACATCAAATATCTTGCAGATACGCACAAAAGCGCGGCGCTTGCAGGCAGAACATGGCTTGGGACTTATTATTGTAGACTATCTCCAGCTTATGCAGCCGCGGACATCTTCGGACAGCATGGTTATGCAGATAACCGAAATTTCGCGCTCTCTCAAGACACTTGCGAAAGAGTTGAATGTTCCGGTGTTGGCACTTTCGCAGCTTTCCCGAAGTGTGGAACAGCGCCATCCTCCAATCCCCCGCCTTTCAGACCTTCGCGATTCAGGCAGTATTGAACAGGACGCTGATGTCGTTATGTTTATTTATCGTGAAGACAAGTACAAGTCATCAAGCGACCGGCCGAACCAGGCGGATATTTTAATAGAAAAACACCGAAACGGCCCTACCGGCAAGGCAACGCTTTTCTTCAACAAGGAGTACGCGAGCTTTTCATCGCTTGATAGAAAACATTTAGACGATCAAATTCAGTGGTAATAGTATGTCGTTAGAAAATGTAGGTTTTTCCCATTTGCAAAATTTTCCGGAAGGTCAGCAGCCGTCCCGGGGAAGCATGATAGAAAAAATAAAAAATGAAATAGAAGCGCTCTCGCGCGGGAACAAGGAGGATGCTTCAGAAGAACATCCCAGTATCGTTGGAGAACGGCTGCGCAATCTCAAACAAAAACTCAAGGAGCTTGAGGACGAAGATCAATCCCATTAAACATCATGTCATCCGAAAGAATAGAACAATTAGTACAGTTGCTCTCAAAACTGCCGGGGCTGGGGCCGCGACAGGCGTCTCGTTTGGTCTATCACTTGCTTGATGAAAAGCAAGAGTATCAAGAAACTCTTGCGCGCGCTATCGTTTCGCTTGCGGGCGTAAAGCGGTGTGCGCATTGCTTCCAGGCGTATGAGGGCAAAAATAATCTGTGTCTTTTATGTGCAAGTTCCGGAAGAGATAAATCGCGTATTATGGTCGTTGAAAAGGATATGGACTTCTCAAACATTGAGCGTGCAGGAGTATACGATGGACTCTATCATATATTGGGCGGCGCTATTTCTCCCCTGCGCCCGAAATCTCAAGAAAAACTCCGTCTTCGTGAACTGTATAACCGCCTTGCGGCTGCAAATGGCATTTTGGAAGTTGTTCTTGCGACATCCGCGACTCCCGAAGGTGACCATACTGCGCGGTACATTGAACAAATTTTAGAACCATTTACCAAGCAAAAACTCAAGATTACGCGTCTGGGGCGCGGGCTTTCAACGGGTTCGGAGCTCGAGTATTCTGACACTGCAACATTCAAAAGCGCGTACCTCAACCGAAAATAAAAATGCCTACACTAATGCAGGCATTTATTCAGTAATTCTTTTTGAGTATTTTTTTGGCCTCTATCTTAGCTTGCGCGCAAAGGTCTTTTTTTTCTTCTGGTGTGAGGAGAAGGTCTATCAGATGGACATAGTGCGTGCCGGATGGCGCGACATATACCGGTATACTATCATAAAATATCGGTTCGGGATGCGTGATATGCTTCCGGATAAATCTTTTTATTTTTTTAAAGAGTTTCATTATCGCCTCCTGTCTAAGTATATCACCCGGACAAAAAATAATCCCGCTAGAAGCGGGATTATTTTGCTTTGATATCTTTGATGAGAACTTCGGTGTACTGTTGTTTGTGTCCTTTCTTTTTGTGGTACCGGGTCTTTGATTTATAACGGATAACATCTATTTTTTTGTGGCGTCCCTCGCTTGCTATTTCTGCGGTTATCTTTGCGCCGGAAACAAAAGGCGTCCCGATGGTGACATGTTTGCCATCCTCTACCAAAAGAACCTTATCAAACTCAACACCGCCCTTTTTGCCGGGGGCGTTAAGCTTTTCCACTTTTATTTTTTTGCCTTTTTCGGCGATATACTGCTTTCCGCCGGTGGCAAATACTGCAAATGGCATAGTTTTGATATTGTAATAGGTTTTCTCTTACGAGTCAATCTCCTCACCCTCCTCCGTTCTCCGCACCAGCATAGGCTCTATAGTGCCCCCCGAACCGCTTAATTTTACGACATCTTTGTCGATTTTTTTGAACTCTTTTGAGGCTTTATTGTAGGCGTTCACGGTTGTATCCAAATTCTTCCCAAGACGCAACATATAGTCGTCGTATGCCGTGATATGCTTTGAAAGCTGCTGAACTCCTTTAATAATCTCCTTCGCTGATTCTTCTATCTCCATCGCTTTGAGACCCTGTAATACGGTTTGGAGGAAAGCAAGGAATGTATTCGGCGATACGATGAGCACGCGCTTTTTGTTAATAGCGTAAGAAATAAGATCCTCGGTATTTACTTGCACCGCACCCACCTTATTGATAAGCAGGTCGTAGTAGATTGCTTCTGACGGAATAAACATGAATGCAAAATCCATAGTCCCTTCTTCGGGGCGCACATATTTTGCCGTTTCGTCTATACGGTTTTTTAAGTCCTGGCGGAATTGTTTTTCCAGCTCTTTTTTTCTGTCTTCGTTGTGTTCTTCCAGGATACGATTATAGTTTTCTAAGCTGAATTTTGAATCTACGGGTATGATTTTGTCTTTGATAAATATCGCGGCATCAACGATGTTGCCGTCGCGGAATCCATATTGGATTTTGTATGACCCCACGGGCAATGTATTTTTGAGTACCGTTTCAAGGTAATATTCGCCAAGAATTCCCCGCTGTTTTGGATTTTGCAGAATATCCTGGAGCTTACGCAGCTGGTCTGTAAAATTGATGACCTGCTTATTTGTTTCGTCTAACTTCGTTAGGCGTTCGGTAACATCGCGGATGATTTTCGCGGATTCTCCGAACTGGGCTTGCATCATTTTTCCTGACTCACCGAGTTTTTCATCCAGCCGCTTGTCTATCGCCTGCAGTTGGTGCTGAAGCATGAGAAATGATTGAGAGCGGCGCGTTACCAAAAAGATAATAATACCGCCCGCGATAGCTCCTATTAAAATACCAAGCACGAGGTACATACGAGTTCAAATGCGATAAAGATAAGATAGACAAGCACAAGGATGACCGCTTCCCGCTTATCAATATTATTTTTCCGGTAGATAAAAAGGTTGAACAAGAAAAAGGCAATAATAAATGCGCCAAGCACCGAAAGAAATTCAAGTCGGTTCGGGATGGAGATAGGACGGATAATGCTGATGAGTCCCACAATAAAGGCGCTATTAAAAGCGATGGAACCCAGGGCATTTCCTGCAGTCATGGAACCGTGTTCCGAAATTGCTGAACGGATGCCTACTGTCATCTCGGGAATAGTTGTTGCAAGTGCAAGGAATAGTATACCAAATGAAAGCGTTCCTATGGCAAATGTCACTGAAAGCGCGGTGCTTGCCCAAACAAGGACAGCGGATGATACTACAAGGAACAAAAGGCCGGTAATGAGAAGCAATATCGTTCGGTGTGCGCGCTTCAGGATAGATGGCTGGTGAAACTGATTTACATCGTATGCTTTGGAAAAATATTCGCGTTCTCCTGCAATCAAAATAATATAAAATACGAACAAAAGCAAAAGGATGAGGCCGTCTCCACGCGAAATCGATCCGTCAAAGCCCAGCAAAAACGGGAACATTGACAGAAAAAAGATAAACCAAAAATTCCGTCTGCGTATCTTGGATTCTATGGTTAGGCGTCCGGACAAAAAGATGGGAACAGCAACAACAAGCGTGATATTCAAGAGATTCGCGCCAAATATATTTCCAAGCGAAAGCTCTGACACCCCGCCTACCGTTGATGATATCCCCACGAAAAGCTCTGACACCGAGGTCGCAAAGCTCATAAGTAAAAAGGATATCGCGTATTCAGAAATACGAAGAATGCGGGCGAGTGCGGCAATCGCGTTTATAAGAAAGGTGCTTGACCGTGCAAGCGTGATGAACGCGACTGCAAATATGAGTATGAGGATAACAGGCGACATACTAGGTGGTTTTCCTTATATAATACCATTTTACCGCTTCTATCGCGAAAAGATTAAAGAGTCCAAGACCGATAAGCATTAAAAATTCCATAGGAGTCGGGGTGACGGTCTGCAAGAGGCGTTCAAGCGGATGGAGTGTGATGGCCGCCAATAACCCCAGGAAACTCACGGCAAATGCTCCCAAAAGATATTTGTTAGAAAATATATTAATCTTCCATATCGGCTTTTTAAAGCTCTTAAGCGAAAAAGTGAAAAAGATGGCATCAAGCGACAAGCCCGCAAAAAGTATGGTACGTATCTCTTCTATGGGGTAGTTGAGTTGGGTTAGATAGTACAAAACGCCTACGAGAAGAAGGCTTGTGATAATGCCTACGCCAAAAATAATAATTTTCATCTCCTGCGTAATGATGCTCCGCGCTTCTTTTGCGTGAACATTTTCTTTGAGGACGTTTTCCCCCTTTTCAAAGGCAAACGCAAAGTTCATAAAACCTTCTTCTATGAGGTTTGCCCATAATATCTGCACCGGCAGTACGGGCAGCGGAAAACCCAAAAGAAGCGCGCCGCTCACAAGGATCACTTCCGAAAAATTAGTTGCGAGGACATATGTGATAATTTTCCGGAGATTTGCGAGCGCCACTCGCCCCTCTTCTATTGCTTTTACGATAATGCCGAAACTGTCATGCAGTAGTATAAGATCTGATGCTTCTTTGGCAACATCGGTCCCGGAACCGACCGCAATTCCAATATCCGCTTGAGTAAGCGCCGGCGAATCATTTACGCCGTCTCCTGTCATTGCGACAACCTCGTGTTCGTTGCGAAGCGCAGTCACTAGGCGCAGTTTTTGAGATGGGAGAATGCGCGCGAATATCTGATGCGTGTTTACCGCTTTTTGCACGGCGACATCATCCATACCTTCAAGCATCTCTCCGGTGATGACTACGCCGTCTGTTGCAAGGCCCGTTTCTTTAGCAACCGCATGCGCCGTGTTTGCATGGTCTCCGGTAACGAGTACTGGGCGGAGTCCCGCTTCGCGTGCGGCTTTAATGGCTGCGGGAACATCTTCCCGTATCGGGTCATGGAACGCAATAAGACCCATAAAAATTGTGTCTGCGCATAGTTCCCGCATATTTTTCCGCGAAATTTTGTTTTCCATTGTTTTCTTCATGGCGACGGCAATCACGCGCATGCCGTCTTTAGTGATGGTGTCATACGCGTCTTGTATTGTTTTTTTGTCCTCTGCCGAAAGACGTTTTCCTGATTCTGCGAACGATGCGTATTCAATAAGCGCTTCGGGGGCGCCCGTAATATAAAGCGTATGCCCCCCGTCTTTTTGGGCATTCAGAGAAGCGGCAAGGCGCCGCTCGGAATCAAATGGCAGATAATCAACGCGCTCCTCTTCTCTAAAAAGTGCCGAGGGGATGAGATTGTTCTTTATTCCCGCGCTCAAGAGCGCTTTATCGGTGGGCTTCCCACGGATAATCCACTGGGCCTGCTCTTTCTCTTCGTTTTCAATAAATCCTCCTGAAGTATACACACCTATGCGAAGCACTGCCGTATTTTCTTCGGTCGTGCGCCCGGAAAGAATAGCGGAAGTTGAAAGCGCATGCTTAAGCTCCATTTCGCCGCGCGTAAGCGTCCCTGTTTTATCGGTAAGGATAACGGTAGTTGAGCCGAGCGTTTCAGCTTTGATAAGTTTTTTGACAAGCCCTCCTTTGCCGAGAATCCGCGACATACTGAGTGCAAGAACTACGGTAACGGCAACGGGTAGTCCCTCAGGGATTGCCGCAACCGCAATTGCAACCGCCGTCAAAAACATCTCAAAAGGTGGGTCGCCCTCAAGAATACCGAGTATAAAGATAAGGATAACGATACAAACAACAACAATCCCTATCATGCGCGCGAGCTTCCCCACTCCTTTTTGGAAAGGGGTCGGCTCCTCTTTTTCTTGCTTAAGAGAGCCTGCAATTTTACCAAGTTCAGTATCTTGGCCCGTAGCGACGACAACGCCTTTCGCGTAGCCGTCTTCAACAAGCGTTCCCATCCACACCATATTTTTTTGTTCGGTGATGCGCATTTTTTTCAGTATTGGTTCGGTGTTTTTTTCCTGCGGGAGCCATTCCCCCGTAAGCACCGCTTCGTTTACCTCAAGCCCCTTTACTTCTATCAAGCGGATATCTGCCGGAACCTGCGCGCCCGCCTCCAGGATAACGATATCCCCGGGTACGAGCTGTTCTACGCTTACTTCCATCTGTTTGCCGTTCCGTAAGACTATCGCGTATTTTTTTACGGAGGAGCGGAGTTTTTCAAATGCTTTGGATGCGCGTCCCTCTTGGTAGATGCCAATTGCGGTGTTTATGAATACCGCAATAAAGATAACGAGGCTGTCGGTATATTCTTCAAGAAATACGGTAATAATGCCCGCAACGAGAAGGATAAATATGAGCGGACTTCGTAGCTGTTCAAAGAGTATCTTAAAAAAGCGAAAGTTTTTCTCTTCGGTAAGCTTATTTGGACCGTATTGCTCAAAGCGGCGCACGAACTCATCGCGCGAAATGCCCGTATGCGCGTCTGTTTTTTGAGATATGAGAATTTCTGCTGTTGTCTGCTTATAGAATGCTTTCATATATAATATATATAATAGTAGTATAAACCAAAAACACGCTTGAACCAGCGTGTTTTTGTGTAAAAATGGCAGAAAAAGGTGCAAAACAAACGGCTCACACGGGGGTGTGAGCCGTTTGTTGGGGTAAAAGAAAAATCACTCCATCTTCCCCCGCGCCTTAAGAGACTGAAGAAGTTTGAAAATAACGAATGTGCAAAACCGGATCTGGCACATATACGCAGGGTGTCGTTGAGTTGAGGGGTTTTCAGGATGTGTGCTAGGCCGGGTCTTGCACAGGGGGCAAAATGGGAGGGTGTGACGGAGTCCTAGTAGTCGCGCATATAGGAATAGGTGCGTTCGGCGACAGCTTTCATGATGGTTTGAGCCGTTTTCTCGCCCGCCTCAGGCGTGTCTTCGTAGCTCTGGACGAGAATGCCTATCAAAAAAGGCCTGTCAGGTAAATATACAATTCCAACATCAGCAAAAACGTTGCGTTCTATGTTTTTGCCCCATTTATGGGAAAACGATTGATAAGAAGGAAGCCCTTGCACAATAAAATTATTAAAACCGGTAAGAGACAGCAATTCTAATATATATTCTGATGATTCACGAGTTAAATAACTCGCGGTATAAAGCGACCGGAACATTTTGATATATTCGGCTAGTAATATTTTTCCTTCGAAATCATACAAAGCCGCAAGACCGATTAAATCTGAAATATTACTCCAATCTCGTTCTTTCATATGCGAGAGCAAGGTTTCGTATGCCGTGTTATCCGAATGTACAAGCATTTCTTCAAGAAGCTGTTTAACTGTTATTCCGTCACCATCTCGTACGCGCTCGTAGAGCGTCCCGGAACGTGAATCAATATGTTTTTCTTCTACTGGGAGCATCGTATCAAATGCCCATCCCCCTTCCTCAATGTTTTTTATAACTGCCATAGCAAGCGGAATCTTTGCGAGGCTTGCCGGGAATACCCGAACATCCTTTTGGAGTGTAATGGAAGCCCCCGAATTAAGCGCTTCTATATATATGGAGGTAGTCGCGACGCTTTCAAAGCTATCCACTATTTTTTTGATATCCTCGCGAAGCGGAACAAGGTTGGTGATAAAATCTTTTTGGTCTATGAGATTGCGCGCGGGACTCACAAAAGGATACGCACTCAATATATCGCTTAACTTTTCTTGGGTGTATGACTCCCAAAAGAAAAAAATACCTCCCACTATGGAGAGCAACGCAAAATTGAGCAGTATAAGAAAGGCGATCCATTTAATATGGGGATCTTTTTTTCGTGGCGGCTGCATAACGCTAAAAGAATAATTTTTTAATTGTTTTTATTATATCCGACTGTATGACTGTTGCAAGAACGCGTTCGGGAAGACTCGAACGCCCCCCTCCTCCACCTCCTCCGCCTGATGCCTGGTGGTATACGCGCGCGGTTATTGCATCAATACGCACCGCATTAGAACCCGATGGCTGTG